>DAOVGO010000094.1 GCA_030672345.1 Methanosarcinales archaeon
GTTGGATATTCTCCTGGCTGACCTCCTATCGTTGTGCCTCCTAAATCGAAGACCTTCTGTTCTTTATCAAATCTGAACATATCAATACCTCACTTAGATTGTTATCCCTGTCAGGATTACATAAGACAACGCTATTACCAGCCCTGTCGCTATTCCGTAGAGTATGCCAATATCTCTACCAACCTTCTTTCCGATCCGCTGATATATCTCGGAATTTACGAACTCAATCTTCTCATCGATCTCGTCGAGCCTTCGCAGAACCTCGTTGTACTCAGCCCTGTCAACGACGACGTGTGGAACGATGATCTGTCCTTCTTCTGCCATTATGTAATCACCTCTTACATCCACAGCAACGGTAACAGAACCAGTATGAGTGCGAACAATATGCCTGCTGCGACACCGATCGGTGCGCCAGCGGTGAAGCCCGAATCCAGTTTCTGGTTACGTGCGATCAACTGTGCACGACGCCGTACGCTCTCAACAGCAGTCTCGAATGGTTCCATGAATGGATCAACCACCATCGGGGTGCCGACATCATAAGCGATCGCCTCTCCGGCTGCTTCTTCTTCTGCAACCTCTTCTGCGACTTCGGTGGTTTCCTCGACGGTTTCTTCAATCTTTTCCTCTTCTGGCATATCATGCACCTCCTGCAAGGAAACTGAGAGCTCCGTTCGCCATTATCGTAAGGCCAAGAAGGATCAGCGTTATCGTAAGACCGATCATGATCCCCTCGATCTTGGCTGCGTAGACGCCTGCCGCAAACTTGTTCATGTTGCCTGTGGCAATCGTCACCGTTTCGATCTCTTTGATCCGCGCACGGATCGTTGCAACCTCAGCAGCCATCGGTCGAAATCCTGCGAGCTCTTCTTCGCCTCCGGCTTCCTCCATCTTGATCGACATCGGCTCAACATCAAGAGCGCCGGGGTCCTTTGCAACGCACGCCTTTATCGCTGCTGATATCTTGCCCTCGTCCTCGGTATCGATCAAGTCAACAACCTCGACGATCTGTTCCTGGAACCTCTTTATCGCGTCATCATCCAGGTTCTGGATGAATGGGATTGCTCCCACCGAACCAATGATTCGTCCGTCTGCATCGATTCCGCTCTGGTGAAACGCTATTATCGCCTGTCCCGTAATGTGACCCTTGACCTCCATCCCGGTTACGACAAGGAACCTGATATTCGGATTCGATACGATGTTTGCAACCAGCTTCTCGATTCCGATGTTCTCGGTCTTGCATGGTCCTGTGATCGATGCGCCTGCCCCGATCGGGAAATCGCTCATATGCGATCCGCAGGTGGCGACTGCGACGCAATTTTCAGGGTTTCCGATCTCAAACTCTCCAGGAAGCGGGGGCCATGGATCAGTTGTTGCTACTTTTGCCATTGTTCTAGATCCCTCCTGCAAGTCGTGCCATTGCCACCATGAACGCTATTATGAGTCCGATTATGAGACCGTAGAACAGGTTCGCATACACTCCTGCAATCCGCGATGTCTCTTCTCGTCCCGGATATGTGTTCAGTAGTTCTTTGTCAGGTTCAAGCGAGTTCATCAGATCGTCGGCAACACCTTCGAGTATGTCCAGTTGTGCCTGAATCGGAACGAGCGAGAACATGATCAGGTCCTCTCTCTCCTCGGCAACGACTCCTACCATCGGGTCAAGGAGTATGTGGAATTCGGGTACTGTTCGTGCGATATCCATCTACATCGCCCCCGGTGGAAGTAGTCCTGTTCCAACATAGCCTGCACCTGCATCGCGCTTGACCAGTCTCACGAATCCCATGAAGGTCACATACCAGATGGCAAGTCCTATGACGATTGAGATTATTCCCGCGATCGGGTCAAGAACCGCTATCGAGCAGACTCCTGCTATCGTCATTCCAATCGCACCGCATGAGTATGCGTGTATAAGTGTCCGATCCTGAGTCTCATCGGGTCCGAGACTCGCGTTGAACGGATGCAGAATGCCGAGCGCACCAAGAATGAAGACTGGTGCGATGTATCCGGTCGCAATAACCTTCTCAGTGATCACCACAAAGTCCATGCTTCCTGCAATCATGACAGAAAGCCCGGTCAGAACAAGCACACCTGCGCCTGCAATCTCCATTAAGCACCGCTCCATAACCGGAATGTTCAGTTTGATGATCTTGTTTGCGAGCGTTCCTACGACAAATCCGATCGCAAGCGCAATCACCAGACCAACGATCGGTCCGATGAAGACTGCATTATACATCTTTCCGAGTGCAAGCCCGAACATCGCTGAGATGATGCCCATACCAAGAGCAAGCATTCCAATCGACGGGACACCTGTACCGATACCGTAGCTGCACACCCTGCGCACAGCATCAGCGCCCATCTTGGTTGCAAATACCGCGCCGATTCCCGCGAGGAACGCGAGATACGGTATTTCAGCGGATGCTGCGATGCCTGCTATGTAGATTCCGACGAGTCCTACAACGATTCCCTTGGTATCAATCTGGTTTGCGGTTTCAGTAGATGCCGACATTTACGCACCTCCAAGCATGGCTGCACCCGGGATCGTTACTGCGATGATTCCGCAGAGAAGCGATGCAATGAAGCACGCAAGAATCGCCTTTGGCACTCGCTTGAACTTCGGATCATGGAATCCCTCGATCGTTCCCTGGATGTTGTACGACGGCAGCACCGCGTTCACCAGAAAGACACCTATCGCAAATATGCTTGAGATTGCGGGATCGCCGTTTACCCACATCAACATGCAGTAGATAAGTGATCCGCCGAGACCTCCGAGAAGACCTCCCATTGCTCCGCTCACGAAGCATACCGTTGGCAGCCCCTGTCCGACTGTACCTGCAGCAACATACGGCGCCTGCGGGTCTCCTGTGATTGGGTCGTAGTCTTTCTTCGCTGATGCCGGCGGTACGCCCACACCATAGATGTAGACCCAGTTTCCGACAATCATCGTTACTGTTATCATGATCATCGCACCAACAGCGCCAGTTGCGCAGATCAGGGCGACCTCTGATATTCCCGGTACGCCTGCTGCTGACAGGGTCATGTACATATATCCTGCAGCAAGCAGTCCTGTGAGTCCTGAACCAGCAGCAAGCTGCACGGTTCCTGTTCCGATACCGGTTGCCTGTGCCATAGCCGCAGGAGCGCCTCCTACCGGAACAAAGTGAACACCGACTGCGATACAGATACCGCCGATGACGATCCCGATGATCGATGCCCAGTTCATCGTAAGCATTGTTACAATATCAGTCATGCTGCTATCTCTCCTGCATATTCTGGATACGGTCCGTATTTCTTCCTGGCGTAGGTCTCGATCTTCCGGTTGTAGATGACCAGCGCAAGAACGATCACCAATCCCACGACAACGGCAGTCCATCCGCCAAATGCTGTTGATCGCCAGTTGTCAAGGAATACTACCATCCCGAAAGCAATGCCTGTCGCAGGTCCTCCGAACTTCGAGCAGAACCATGCGTTGTCCATCGATGACCTGATTCCTGCCTCTGCAAACCGGGTGATGTTACCCGAATCAGCAGCGTTCAGTCCAGATCCGAACTTGAAGTCCTGGAACTCTCTCTCCGCACCGTAGTGTACGTCACCTGTGGATGATCCGATCGCACCGACACAGAGTCCCCAGATCAGTGCAATCACCGGGAACGGGAACGGATGTCCGATCAGGGTCTGCTCCCATAAGACGTACGACAGCAAGACGATGCAGAACGTTGCGATGTATGCGTGTCCCATCAGTGAAAGGACCTGGTTACGCAATACATCAAGGTACACGTACTGGTTAAACCGGGTCTGACTTGCGTTTCTTCCCATGTATGATGTGGTTGAGAAGACGCCGTTTAAGAGCGCAGCAACGAATGCGCCGATTGCAATTTCAATCAAAGGCGATGCACTCATCACCGACTCGCTCATCAGAACCATTGCAACGCCTGCACCTACGGCACAGTACATCGCATTGGATGGTGGTTCACCAGAAATAGCTTTGTTAAATATTCTGTGCGGATAGCCAACCTGTGCAGCCAGCTGAACCTGCGAATTCGGATTGCTCTGTGATCCGATGTCTGATTCGAGATCTTCGCTGCATCCTGCAACTGTGGCTGCCGCACCCATGAGGGCGACAAGCCCCATACCCATTGCGGGTTCCATTCAATTCCTCCTATGTTTTTATTGGTTGTGACATATCCCTATCGATAGGTCGTGACCTTATTGGTCGAATGGTTGCGGATTACTATCCGAAGGAACGTTATAAACCTTTCGAGGATGAGGCTGCGGTTGACCGTTATGACGCGGTGCTGGACACCATTTTTCCCTCATAAATATTGGTTTTATCGTGTTAAGTTACTCGAGGACAGGGTCGCCAAAGCCCGACCACACAAAACTTTTTACTGTTTACTACAACAGAGGCACAACTGGCAGAATGAAAGAGGCATAAACATGAAGATAGGTTTTATTGGTGCGGGCATGATCGGCGAAGCGCTGATCAGAGGTGTGCTTGCCGCAAATCTCACCCGGAGCGACCGGATTTTTGCAAGCGATGTGGACAGCGACCATCTGCAGATGTTGCGTTCCGAACTCGGGATCAATACCTCCGTAAGTAACATCGATACCGTGGACAATGCGGAAGTCATTGTTCTTGCGGTAAAGCCCCAGATCATCAGCACGGTTCTGCAATCGATCAACGAGAGGATCACAGGCGAGCATTTGGTCATCTCGGTTGCGGCAGGGACGCTCATCAGAACGATCGAAGAGGATCTGCCAGCCGGCGCGCATCTGGTCAGGGTGATGCCAAATATCGCATGCACGGTCAGACAGGCGATCACTGCGATCTGTGCGGGCAGCAATGCCACAGAATCGGATGTAAAGACCGCACGCACGATCTTTGGGTCGGTCGGGAGAGTCGTTGATGTGCCCGAGTCGATGATGGACGCCGTCACCGGGCTCTCCGGGAGCGGACCTGCGTTTGTGTTCCAGATCATTGAGGCACTGGCAGACGGCGGGGTGCACGAGGGACTCCCCCGGGACATCGCACTCGAGCTTGCCGCGCAGACCGTGCTTGGCGCGGCTGCCATGGTTCTTGTGACCGGAGACCATCCGGGCGCGCTGAAGGATATGGTCACGTCGCCAGCCGGCACCACGATAAGGGGCTTACGTGCGCTTGAGGAGCAGGGGGTTCGCGCCGGGATGATGGCTGCGGTGATCGCAGCGACACGGCGGTCAAGAGAGCTTGGATAAGCGTCAGGTCATTATGACCGTTGTCCGCGCAAATGGCTACAAGCGCCCTGTACCATCGTTTGCTCGGGCGCTTCGCGGGTAAATATCTAAAAAACAAGATCAGGTACTGCTGGCATTTTCTTGCTATATCCGCGGCTCTTGAAAACCTCAAAGCTCACATAACGACGGTCCGATCTCGCATACCTTGCCGGTCATATCTTCTCGATGCCATAGAATCGCTTGTAATTCTCTATCGCACGTCTTCCCTGATCAGGATACCTGCCCAACAAAAAATCCAGAAATTCGTCCCTTGATACGCAATCCTTTGTGAACTCGAGGAGTTCTCTTACCAGTCTCTGCGATTTCCGGTTTTCAGCCGGAATTTCAAATGATAGGCAAAAATCATACATCGAAAAGCATCTTCTCCGTAGAATTGGCGAGATCGACCCTATCAGAACGCCATCATCGAGTTCGATGTACGCCGGGACGCCAACCTTGTGTATGCGACCTGGATCGGTCAATCCGCCGAAATCACGATAAGAATGCAGTTCAAGATAGATTTCCGGCTTTATCTCCACGATCGCGGCGATCACTTCCCTGCCATAGCTTCCGTAGCTGTAGTACCGGTCGTCAAGGGTGCTTATGTAAGCACGGTCTGTGAGCTTTGGTATGATCACGAGCGTCCCTGTGCCCGGAGCATCCAGCGATTCGAGTATCGAGGAGGTGTATCTCCATTCATCGCCGTGCAACCCTCCGATGAACAGCCGCCTCGGATCGCCGCTGCCGAGTGTGATTTGTCTTCGTCTCAATCGTTACCGCCTCCGGTCAGTCGCGCTTTTGACGTCCACTCCAATTGTTCGCGTGTCTAATAGATAGTTTTGTTGTTCGTGCTCAGTAGCCAACGTTTTAAATAACTTCACCATTAAATTAGTTTAATAATGGTAAACAAATGTAAATATACATTTATCTTCAAGAAACCATATTGCAACTATTCCTAAAGATAGATCTGCACCTATCAAAGCCGTTGAGAACGATTGCTTGCATCGTCAGTCATCTGCACTGCTCGGAGAATACCAAAGCGCATATCTCGAGACGGATCTTGCATTTCATACCTGTGAATATATGAAGTACGCAAGCAGATCGTCGATCATTTAATAAACACCTGCGGCAACACTGTCCAATCATGATCGCGATCATCGATTATGGGATGGGAAACCTCAAAAGCATCCACAATGCACTGACTACGGTTGCCGGAAACCCGGTCATCATACCGGAGAGCAGAGACCTCGCAGGTGCCGATGCCATCGTCATCCCGGGCGTTGGTGCGTTTGGCGATGCGATGCGCAACCTATCGCCTTTTGCGGACGCATTATTCGATCTGGTAGATTCAGGCATGCCCGTGCTCGGAATCTGCATCGGGATGCAGGTGCTACTTGACAGGAGCGAGGAGAGCGATGCTGCCGGATTCGGGCTGATCAGGGGCGATGTCGTCCGCCTGCCGGACGGTGTCAGGATTCCGCAGATGGGCTGGAACGAGCTTACGATACGCCGTGACTCAGATCTTCTCGCAGGAATCGAGGACGGTGATTTCTTTTATTTTGTGCATTCGTATTACTGCGTTCCGGAGGACGGGCAGACGGTCGTTGCAACGACCGATTATGGCGTAGATATGGCTGCGGTCGTGGAACAGGACAATATCCATGCGGTTCAGTTCCATCCTGAGAAATCAAGCAAGAAAGGGCTTGTAATCCTGAAAAACTTCGTAGAGATGATCAAATGTTAGCAAAAAGAATTATCCCGTGCCTTGACTGCGATCTTGGAGTTCCACGAGGGCGGGTCGTGAAAGGAGTCAAATTCAAGCAGATCAGGTATGCAGGCGTCCCGTGGGAGCTTGCCGAAGAGTATGATAGGCAGGGCGCAGATGAACTGATCTTCCTTGACATCACAGCCTCGCACGAAAGAAGGGAGACGATGGCAAAGGTCATCGAAAAGACCTCTGAAAACGTGTTTATGCCACTTACGGTCGGCGGCGGCATCAAGAGCCTCTCTGATGCCAGGACTGCATTCAATGCCGGGGCAGACAAGGTTGCGATCAACACCGCCGCGCTGAAGAACCCAGGACTGATCCGCGAGATCGCGGAGTACTTCGGAACGCAGGCGTGTGTGGTGGCAATCGATGCCAAGCGAAGGTACGGACGCGAGCCCGGTCGGGTGGTGGTCGATACCCCGGATGGCGAATGCTGGTTCGAGTGCTCGTTCTATGGCGGAAGGGAGTTTACGGGCATAGATGCCATCCAGTGGGCAATAGAGGTAGAAGAGCGTGGCGCAGGAGATATCATGCTCACAAGCATGGACAGAGACGGCACAAAGGAGGGATTTGACATCGAACTGACCGCTGCGGTCAGTGACAGCGTGAATATTCCTGTGATCGCATCAGGTGGCTGCGGAAGCCCTGAGCATATCTTGGAGGTGCTGAAAGAGACGAATGCGTCTGCGGCGCTGGCTGCAAGCATCTTCCACTTTGGAGAGTACACGGTCTCTGATGTGAAGGAGTATCTGAGGAAAGGCGGGGTGCATGTGAGGTTGCAGGCGCGATCCTGAGAGATCTAAAACTTTGGCTTATCCACGATATCCTTCACCACCTGCACACCTACAAACCACAACCAGGTCTCAATCCTCATCCCCATCCTGCTTCACAATCACGCGGCCGATGCTGATCTTGGCATTCTTCAGGATCAGCCGGACTCCGCCACCCGACCCAACAGACCCGACAAAACCGGCAGGTAACGGCATAGCAGGCACGCCTGCGGGCATCACCCCTGGCACTACCGCGGCAGGAACGGCTGGCTTTTCGAATTCTGCTCTCTTTTCCTTCTCTGCCTCTTTCTCTTCCCATTTGGAAACGATCGGATGGTTCTTCTCGATCAAAAATGCCTTCAATGAGTCAAGATCGTTCGCATCCTCCTCGGTTGCGATCGCATCAACGATATCCCCGGGGATGTCGTCGAGCACCCGGTCCTTGAGGTGTTTTGGCATCCAGCCCACCCTGTTCCAGCCGCCATCCGCAGCGATGAACTTCGGAGACCTGAAATAATTGATCCCGATCCCGAGGAAACCGACGATCTGCTTGCCGCCGCCGGTCTGCCCAGCCATGTTTGCGAACGTAAGTCCATTTGGAGCGGGTTTTGCGTAATCGCGGTCCACCCACGCGATGACATCGAGTTCGGGGATGTAAAAGCCAACGACCTCGAAACAGCCGCATGATGTGTGCGGGTACTCGAAGAACGAGTGCAGCTTGATGCGGGAATACTCGCCCTGCGAGAGCGAAGCGGCAGACTCGTTGACCCCCGCGTATTCGCCGCTTATCTCATCGAGACACTCTCCTTTCTCGATTGCGAACTGCGGACCCTCAGGATCGACCTTTGCCGCCGCCCTCCCGTCGAACCAGTTGATCGCGCCGCAGAGCGAGACACGGTCAGGAGTCACGACGCAGACGTTTGTCGGGGCGAATGACTGGCAGAGCGTGCACCCATAGAAGGTATCCACATCCTCGTCATGCAGACCGCGCGTTCTGGCATCCCTCGCCTCATATATCGCCTTTACATCAGGTAACCGCTTTTTGATCTCCTCTGGGTCTGTGATATAGAGCGCATCCATCTTCTCGATGAATGGAAGTTCATTCTTAAATAGCATCATGGTCGCTTTTGCGATGGGTTCGAATGAATCAAGTCCCTTCGCGACCGCATCCTTGCCGATACGAAGCCAGATATCGTACCGCTGGTTCAGATGCATAAGACCACTTATATAGTTCTGAAAATCGTGATTCCGGCGTTCAACGATCGCTTCAAGGTCTGGTTCCACTGCCTCGCCTGCGATCCGGTAGATCATTGCGAACGGATACCGGTCGCCCTCTACCATCCCAGAGATGTCTGGTCCGAGCAGGGTGAACCCACCGTCCTCGATCTCGTCCATCTCTGCAGCACGCACCAGTTCAAAACCCTTGCTCTTCGGTCCTGCAAGTTCAATATACACGTCGTCTTTTCTGATCCGTTCCCCTTCAAACATCGGGGATAACTCAAACGGAAATTCGTCTGTCATTGTACGCCTCCTGGAATTAAATGATGAATCATGACAATCTACTTAAACCTTGTTGCCTTGTTCCATATATTCAAGTATCATCAAATCATAACATTGCATGATGGCAGCAGCACCAGTAAGTTCGGATGATTACACAAAGTGGAGTTTGATCGCATCAGGCGAAGGCGCGGGCAGGATCGCAGCCCTGTACTTTGCAAGCATGAAAAACGAGGCGATCGCAGATAGAATTTTGTTACTTAACAGCGCAAGGGCTGATTTGAAGAAGGTACTCGACGAAATCGCAGAGCATCTTGGGGACAAAGAATCAAAGATCCTTGAAACGATCCGGAGAGAGCGCGTACAGCTCTTTGGCAGGCAGAGCACCGGGACAGGGAATTTCTGGAAGGTGGGTGAGAATGAGGCAAGAATCGATTTCGATGAGATCATAAGAAGGAGAGTCGAGAGTCTCGGGCTTGCCAGCGGCGATGCGATGTTCGATATCATGACGCTCGGCGGGGGTACCGGTAACGGCAGCATCCCGTACATCATCGACCAGATGAAGCATGGATCAGGGAGGGCTGCTGCCGGACACAAGCATTTCGCGCTCTGTGTGTGGCCCGATCTGATCGAGGCTGACCATCGTCACTTCAATGCGATCTGCGGGTTGTCCAGATTGCTAAAATACGGCGAAGACGCTCATCAGAACGCTGATATGGTACTGCTCGTTGATAACACGACCCTTGGAAAGAGGGTCGAACTCGTTGAGGACGAGTCCAATTATTACTTCGAGATCAATAAGCTGATCGCACAGGCGATCGACCTGATAATGGCGCCCGGAAGGAAGAATACGAACCGTGTGATCGATGTCAACGATTATATCGTCTTTCCATCGCATATCGGGGTCTATCATGCCACACCGTGCATGTCCCTGGGAAACGACGTTGACTTGATCAGCCTCGAATCCGCGCTCGACGACGCCGCAGAGAACACGTTCTTCCCGATGGACCTCGGCACCGCGACGATGGTCTGGCTGATCGTGCGTGTGCCAAAGCACCACTTCAATCGCGGGCAGTTCGAGCAGCGAGCGGTGGATCACGCGTTCAAGGGGTGGATAGAGGAGAACATCATCGGGAAATTGCGTTATTCGACAGTAACCTTCGTTGAAGAGGATATAGAGACGTTTGACGTGCTTCTTCTGCTCGGAGGGTTCAAACTCAATAAACTGGTCCCCGAATCCTTTGAAAAATACCTGATGTTCGGGGAGTTGCTCGAACTCAATGCAAAGAACGGCGAGATCTCACTCGAGCAGTTTGGCGACGACGTGAGCCTGTCCACGAGGGAGCTGGACCAGATCGAGCAGAATCTGCGGGATTATATGGCGCACATCGACGACGTCGTTGAACGGCTGAGTAACTGAAGATTTGAGGGATCGTTTGCGAGACTTTTTATTTTTTCTGGTAGTTGAGACGATGGTGCATGCTTATGTTTTCGTTGTGGTAACATCTGAAAGAAAGGTTAGATCAGTGAAATCAGTGTGAATCAGTGTGTAAAAGCGATATAAGACACTGACTGTGATAGCGGCGGCGCAGCCATTAATACAGATTTCACAGATTAAAGATGTTTTTGGTCTAACCAGAAGATAATAAGAAATAACTGTGGATGGATATAAATTTTTTTATTGATGTAGAATTGGGGTGGTGGAAGGGCAGTTTTACAAGTACTGATTATCAACTACGTAGTAGGGCACTACCGGCTTTTAGGGCAGCGTCGGACGGTTGCGCCAGCATCTACGGATCCGCCCGGCAGCCGCCCTCAACCCCCGCACCACCTGCTCCCGACTGTTCCCCTCGCAAAAGAGAGTCGTTACCGGATCACCCGCGGGAATCCTCCACCCGATCTCTGGGATGTCCATAATCCGCTCCTCGGCAAGCTTTTTTGAGATCGTCTCGTCGATGATGACATCGCGGTCAGCAAAGACGATCGCTGTTCCTGCGAACCTGTCTCCAGCAGCGTCTGACGGCACTTCTACCAGTTCATCTAAAAATGCCCTCACATGCGCATCGAAGACGCTGATTCCGGAGGTGTATTCGACGGTATCGAGCGTGCCCTGGAACCGTGCGTTCACCTCGATCACCACCGGACCGTTCTCCGTGATCAGGAAGTCAACACCGTTTGAACCGATGAGCCCCAGCTTCATGACCAGCCGAACCGCAATTTCTCGCATCTCTTCGTTGTATTCACTTTCGAAAGGTGTTATATTCCCGCAATATGCAAATCTATCACTGGTGAGCCACGGAGTTCCGATCAGCTGCTCGTTTACAGCGACTGCGACCGCGCCCTTGCGCGTTGAGATCACCGAAACGCTCGCCGGAGTGCCCTCGAGATACTCCTGAATCAGCATATCGGTTCCGCAGCCACGAGTCTCCTCTCTGCTGTGCGCGAGTCTGTTCTCTATCCCGCCAGCGCCATAAACCGGCTTTATCATGACCGGATACTCAAAATCATCGGAGATATCTGAGATATCATAGATTTTCGGATGCGGAAACCCGAGAGACCCCATCATCTCTCCGAAAAGTTTCTTGTTGCTGATCGATCTCATGATCCCGGCGCGGTTGTTCAGCACGCGGTAGCCTTTCGGATCGGCGCATTCAAATCCCGTGCCAAGAATGATTGCGTCAAAATCCCAGTCCAGGCGATCCAAATAGTTCAATAGATCTTCGTTGCTTGTTATCTCATCGAATCGTGCATACCGGTCTGCGCACCGAAGCATATCCACATCTCCGAAGTGGTCCAGTGAATACATGGTGTATCCTGCGCGCTTTCCGGCGCAGACGATGTACCTGGTGCTGTACCCGATGATAAGTATCCTCAAATTTGCACAACCTCTCTGTCACTGGCAGATATCTTGCAGCACACACTTAATTTATGGGAAGTCCCAAATTCCTTCCGGTGCCAGAAAGCCGGTTTCACCAGGGCAGCATCCCTCATGGCGACCATAAAGTTAGAAGTGGCTTGCGATGGCATAGAGTTAATGGAGGATATGATGCCTGATCCAAGCCCTGTCACCTACCCTTTCACTTCCAGAGCTGCTGCGTATGTCAGGGAACTCGGGGTCGATATTCCGGACCTCCTCGAAAAGCGGGTGTACAACCGTGCCCGTGCCCGCGGTGCCGAACGGGTGACTCAGGCAATCGAGGGCAAAATCGAGACGAATGTCGGCACCGACATGCCTGCGGAACTCGAGGTGCTGTCGTATCCGATCGCAAGGATGATCGTATCCTGCATCGGCGATGATTACCTGATCCGCAGATACGCGCTTGCAGAGGCGAAAGCCGCGTATGAGTCTCTCGTAGGCGAGCAAAGAAGCGTTCTTGTGACGATGGGGCAGGAATTCGGGATGGATATTGATATCTCTGAGCAGAGGTTCAGACTGCATTTCACCGATTATGTCAGGTATGCCCACCGCATGCACGACCCTGGCTGGAAACTGGTGAACAGGCAACTGCAGAGTGGCTGGCTTTCGCTATCAGCGCGGGAGTTCACGCGGCTGCTTCAGGAAGCGATCAGGGATCGTATACAGCATGATCTGCCGCTTGAGATCCCGTCCGAGACCAATATCTGCGATAAGCTGTCCGGACACATCGCTGCTGTGAAGGAGTCTCTCGGAGCCCGCAAAACCGAGTTTGAGATCGGGGGCGAGGTCAATCCTGATGCATTTCCGCCGTGCATCGCAAACGCCATCACGATGCTGCAAGGGGGCGTCAATCTGGCGCATTCGGCAAGGTTTGCAACCACCGCGTTTCTGCGAAACATCGGCATGAGCGTGGACGAGATCGTTGGCATGTTTGGCGGATCGCCCGACTTTGATGAAACACGAACCAGATATCAGGTCGAGCACATCGCAGGACATGAGTACACCGCGCCCGGCTGCGATACGATGAAGACTTATGGGAACTGCGTGGGCGCCGATGATCTCTGCGGAAGGATTGTGCATCCGCTCAACTATTACCGGATCAAGAAGCGGGCGAGGGTTTCTGGCGAGACGGCGGGGGCAGCGCAGGCATCAGTTCGTCAGACTGCGTAATCGCTCTCACGACATCAGCCACGACCTCTCTTTCTTCGACCTGGAGGGTGTAGTATATCTGGAGGTCTCCGGTTTCGATGATCTCGGTTGCTTTGATTAGAGGTTTCAGGAGCTTCAGATATCGGTCGCCGTGTAGGTTTATGACCTCATCCACTGCCGACTTGATGACCGAGACATCTCCAGACTCCACCGCGCCTTTCAGGAAAGTCATTGTTAACGCGGCGACTTTATCCTCTTCCAGATTGGTGCCGGTGTCATAAGCCACTTTCATGAATCTGGCAGCATTTCCGCGGTTTCCAGCCTTCAACTCATCGAGGGCGAGATTCAAACATATCTCGGTGAACTTTCCAATCAAGTACGGACGCTGATCGGATATTCGATCCTTTATTTTTTCTATCTCTAAAGCAGCGTCTGACCTTCTATCAAGATGTGTGTAGGCTTCGATCATAATCATCGCAGCGTCAATCTTATAAGACTCAATGGTTACCACATCCATCGCCCTCTTTGCTGCATCCAGCGCCTCAGCATATCTTTTTAACTCCAATAACACAAAACCTTTACTTGATACGGAAAACTCATCCCTCGGGTTGATCTCCAGAGCCTTGTCGAATGCTTCCAACGCCACCTCATACCTGTCGAGCATTCCTAACGCAAGTCCTTTTCCTGATAATGCAAGTTCACTTCTCTGGTTGATTTCTATAACCTTGTTTAAAGTTTCCAGCATCTCCTCATACCTGTCGAGTGACATTAACGCGACACCTTTCATCGATAGTGCAAATTCATTCCTCGAGTTAATTTCCAGAGCATTGTTGAAAGTTTCTAATGCCTCCTCATGCCTGTCGAGAATTTCTAGCGCAAGTCCTTTCCTTGATATGGAAAACTCATCCTTCGGGTTGATTTCCAGAGCATTGTCGAATGCTTCCAATGCCTCTTCGTGTCGGCCCAAAGATGCTAACGCAAGTCCTTTCCTTGATAATGCAATTTCATTCCTCGAGTTGATTTCCAGAGCCTTGTTTAATGCTTCCAATGCTTCCTCGTACCTGCCGAGAGATACTAACGCAACACCTTTTATCGATAGTGCAAATTCAGTCTTCGGGTTGATTTTCAGAGCATTGTCGAATGCGTCCAGTGCATCTTCGTATTTTTCTTCAGAAAACAGCCGACGTCCCTCAAGCAGCAGTATCACACCTTCCAATTCTCGATCTCCAGTCTGGGCTGCAATCTCCTTCAGTTTCTGGATTTCATGAGCAGCCTCTCCCAACTCGCCAAATTTTATGAGTTCGGGTGTGAGCTTGAGAAGAGCCTCAACTATGTATTCGGACGGCTGAATTTCAGCATAATAGCATAAATCTCTGAGTGCGGTTTCTTCCCCGGCTTTGAGAAGTTCAAATTTTGCTTTGAAAAGTTTCTTCCGCTCTTCAGGGGTATACCATAACTGCAGAAACTCCAGAAGAATAGATACTCTCGCTCTGCCGAAGGGCCGTCTCATCTCCCTCCAGAGCCTGAAAAGCCTTTCTCTTACCTCGTAATAGGTATGCCTTCCCTTGGGTCTTGAGATGACATAACCATCCCGTTCCATCCTTCGAAGCTGCGTCGTAACAGTGGGGAGGGGAATCCTGGCTTCTTCTGCGATCTGTTTGGGCGTGACTGGTCCCTCAGAGAAGATAATAATATCGAATATTCTTCTTCGCTGTCCTGTCAGAAGTTGGAATATCTCCTGATAGTAAGGTGTATGTTCGTCGATTATCTTGAAAAAAGCCTCTTCTGTGTCTTCGAGTTCCCCTCTGGTGATCATCTCATAAAACAGGATTACGAGTCTGGGGCTGCCGCCTGTGAGATGCACCATACCGTGAATCCTCTCCTCGTATCGTTCAAATTCCTCAAGGAATTCCCTGTTACCCTCGACTTCGGCTATTTTTCGGATCAGCATCGTTGTCTCATCAAGCGAAAACTCCCTCAAGTGTTGAACCCGAAAGAAATTATAAAAAGGCTCATCGTGCTTGGATATGCCCGGGAAGATCATTGGTGCCGAAGCCACTACTGAAAAAATATCATATCGTTGAAAGATTGATCTTAATTTCTGTAACTCCGCCACATCAAATTGCCTGAACAACTCGTGCAGGTTTTCAACAAAAATGATATACCTTCTTCCATCCTTTTTTGACAGTTGTATGAGTTTTTCCAGCGCAGCATGGAGGATTTCATCCTCCTGCTTGAGAGCTAAGATATCTGAAGTCTTCTCTGATTGTTCCTCCAGAACTCTCAGGAAGAGGTCAGATGCACGGAACACGGAATACTCTTCCTCTGCGAGTTTGACTGGAATCAGCAGTGAATCCAGTTTATTTTTGATTTCATAGTATAATAGAACCAAAAAATGGGACTTCCCGATCCCTCTTGGTCCTACGATCAGATAGAATCTCGGCGTCTTGTTTCTTGCAGTGCTTTCGAGTTCATTGAACAGATTCTCAAGAAGTGCTTCTCTTCCCACAAAGAGTTTTCTCAAGACGTCTTCGGGCATGTTTTCTGGCGAATACCTGTAAAAAATCATATCACTCGATGTAGCCATGATACAACCTCCACCAGTCCCTGAGCATCTTGGAGTAGAACTTGAGTCCCTTTTCGGGATCGTGCTCTATGTAGAAGTCATTGCTCAGGTCTGCGATCAAATCCATGAATGTCTCGTAATCGTCCACTCCTGTTTCCTGCTTGAAGATTCCGAATGCGAGATCGATGGGATAGTAATCTTCAATGCTGACCCTTCTTAATATGGCTCTCGCAGCTTTCTCTTCCATGCCTGCCATACCTGTGTAGAAAATCCTGAGCCTATGTGAATAATGCTCGAAATAATGCTTACCTTCATTGCCAAGTATACGGAAATTATAGATATCTTTGATTAACTCCTCATTGATCTCAGCATTTCTCAAAATATGCTCTTCCTCTATCGCGCTCAGCATTATCGCGATAAAATAAGGTATGTAGGCTTCGCCGATACAGTCCAGTATCTCATCACCGATGGATTTTGTATATTGCCATTCTTTTCCCGTGAAAATCTTTTCTATAACCTCGAGTGCCACTTCCTTCTGAAATCCGCCTACCCAGACCCTTTTAAAATCGTTGATGACGGCAACCCCTCCGATATCTCTTACCACACGATCGATGCTCACCGAACCACCGACGACGAACCGCAGGTTTTCGGATACCTGCCGCAGTTTCCGAAACCAGTGCAAAAACTTCTCGGCGTCTGCTATATCCATGTTTTTGATGGCTATCGGGAACTCGTCGACGATGAAATAGATGTCTGATTCGGAATCGTTGATTATCTCAAATATCTGCCTGGATTTTTCCATCCAATCTTCTTTCAGATCTGTTTCGATATTGCTCCTCAATTTAGCCTTAAATACATATATCCCGACTTCTTCTATGTTCTCTCTGACCCATCGAAAGGATCTTTTGAGAGCGGAACTTATCTCTGTCTTCTTTCTGATCCTTTCATTCTCGAAGAGTGCCATCACCATCTCTGTCAAGAACCGCTGTGGAGAGTACACATCCTCTACTTCGATAAAAACACTGATCCCATCCTGACTCAAGAGTTCTTTCTCCGGCCTTCGCATGATCGAGGTCTTCCCAAACCTGCGTGGCGCGATCAGAAGAACGCTGTCTCTCTTCAGTGCCAATAGAATCTGTTCGATCTCCTTTTCGCGATCGATGAAATCATCGCCGATTGCCGGGTTGCCAACTGGTAACATTGTTATCACCTAACAATATTGTTATGTAACGTATTTGTTATATAAGGTTATTGGTTGTCACCATTGGTGGTTCCGGAGACAAAACCCCAATTGCAGAAAAGATCATACCATGGCATTTTCAGGATCGATGTTCGTGCCAACTCTTCAGAGGTCCATGGACCGATCTCACGGACCCACGGTCAGGAATTCGGACAGATCGCCGTATTGGTACGTGAACAGCATCGTCAGCGTGACAAGACGCCTCTTTGTGAGAGAGATCCCAAGATGATGGTCGGATGGCGAGGTTTCATACAAAAACCGCTCTATGGATCCCGTATCGATCGCGTTTTCCTTCTTCATGTACCATGGAGGCACCCTGAGCAGCGCAGTGCTCTTCCGGGCAGCCTTTGTATCCGCTTCCATCGACTG
Organism: Methanosarcinales archaeon; assembly: GCA_030672345.1. Lineage (GTDB taxonomy): Archaea > Halobacteriota > Methanosarcinia > Methanosarcinales > Methanogasteraceae > Methanogaster_D. Next base: position 17,527 of record DAOVGO010000094.1, read on the forward strand.
CTTCTCGACGGCGACGCCGATTAAGGTCGGCACATCGATCGGTTTGTGCCCGCCGATCGGGATGAAATATCCGGGCAGGTCCTTTGACAGGACGCTTGCACGCCCGAACACGGAAAAACCGCCTTTTGGGAGGGATATACATGACATGATCTCCCTGACGCTGAGGCTTGATGCGGTGCTCACCTTCGGGTCGGATCCAGACAGGATATCCGAGATGGCGGCAGCAGCATACTGGTTGAACTGGGGGTACGCACTCTCGATGTTGCTTGTGTATGCGATGCGCTGGTTATCCATCAGAATGAACGCGTCAGTATACTTTCTGAGATGCTCGACCGCACAACCCACGTTCCGGTACTGTGCGCGTGTATCGGCACCAGTCCCTGTCCGGGCTGGCAGCACGCCAAAAACCATGATCGGTATGTCAAGGTCGCCGAGCGTGCGTGCTATGATCGGCGATATCCCGGGTCCGGTGATTCCGCCGAGACCAAGGAACAGAATTGCGAAATCAACATCCTTGATGTTATTATTCAGCAATTCGAGCATCAGAGCATCATACGAGTCCATTGCAGACGCAGATGCCGCAGTATCGGCAAAATCCCACCGCCCGACCTCATTGTCACCCGATCCGAAGAATCCCTTATCGGTCAGCAGGTACTGATCCTTCTTCCCGATGTGTTTGAGTGCTGCTTTTGGATTGATTGCAATTCTCGGATTCTTTCCTGCACCACGCTCACAGACCGCATCCAGAAGCGCACTCCCTGCATGTCCGGCACCGATCAGAAAACCTACCATATTCCCGGATTAACCGCAACGCATATATGGTTTTTCGTGGTGGTTATATTATGGTTCGTGCGATTGATCTATTGGCTGCCATCGCAGTGCTGTCTATGCTCGTAACACCCACTCTCGGGGACGATGCACTGAAGCGGGAACTGGTCGAGCAGGCAAGTGAGGTGAAACCACCTGTGCTCGCAAGGTATCAGGAACTCGACCTTATGCACAAACAGATCCTTATCACACTGCAAACCCTGCCTGCAAACCAGATCACCGCCACGACAAGGGAGTGGGTGAATCTTGCGGCGGGGCAGGACGGCATCCTCCAGAAATTCGATGAGATCAATGATCTCGCATCAAAGGGCGATCCGCAGTCGCAT
>DAOVGO010000183.1 GCA_030672345.1 Methanosarcinales archaeon
GGGAAGATTTAAAAGCCGACATCAAGACTCTGTGTGCAATCTGGGAAAATTACAAAATTTCAGAAAGCATGCACAAAGAATTTCGAAGAGACATGGAAGATCAGACCCGGAGGATAATTGAGGTCTATACCGCTTTCGCAAAGGATTTGGATACTGTTTTGATAGAGGATCTCCGAGAAGTTTGCTCAAAATTTATAAAGCTCATCGAAGCAACGTCTGAAATCGGCGATAATGCCTGGTTTAAGGAGATGGAAAAGGACGGAGATGAACTCTGTGAAGAATTTGACAAGATCGTTCAGGACAAATTTTGATATGATATCATTCTCCGCAAACGGATGAGTGGAACACTAATCTTGAGTGCTGTGAAGTTATTCGAGAGGCAAAGATCAATGCATGTCGTCTAAACAAGCGTGTTGTCATTGCTATGACCGATTGTTGGGGTAACGGCACTGGACGCGCTGATACTCATGCATGTGGCTGCGGATGCGCTGGATTTCGAGCGGGCGATTCAGTTGAGGGATGCGGTGAAGAGGCTCGCGGAGGGGTTGGGCGGCGCATAAGTCACGCGCATAAGCATAAGCTGAGTCACCAAACCCATGTATTGATCCTGACAGAGTTCTCCTCGCTTTCATACCGGATAAAGCGAAACCAAGCCATATAAAACCTCCCGCAAGTGGGGCTGCCGGTACCGTGGTGGCGTGACACCCCTAACCTCCGGGACTCATCTCCTGCGGCTCCCGGGACTTCTGCGGTATTCGAGCAGCACAAGGAGCGCCACAACAAATATACATCCGAGTAAGAACCACACGCCTGGGTGGGCTCCGAGCACCTGCGAGAGATCGATCGGGGATACGCCCATATCGGCGCCTCCGGAGACTGGTGATGTCATGGGCATCGATTCTGTTACCGGCAGCAGGTCAATCGGTGTGGGCGTGGGCGTGCCGGCTGCCGTGGTACCGGTCTCGAGTGCCTCCTGCACAGACACCTCCTGCACGGCATAAGCCGCATCGGTGACATTGGCAGACGCCGCCACATTCTCGGGCGCAAACGGCGCACCCCCGCCCCCCTTCATCAGCGGCGCCGGTGTGGGCGCGGGTACTGGTGCAGGAATGCCCGGTCCACCGGTCACATCTGCCAGATCCACCCGCGCATCCTGCATGCCCACGTGTGCCGGCTGGTACAACCACTCAATGATCGCTGATAGCCCTGCCGCACCGAGCAGCACGGCAAGATATCTCTGTAAAATATCGGCAACAGATTTTTTATCTGTTTTATCAGGCACAACGACGATTAACTTCCGTACCGGTGCGTAAATCTTGATCTTCCGCCCTTTGACGCTCCACTTCGTTTCTTTCACTTTGATGAGCCCTGAGTCGATCAGCGCATCCAGATTGTATTTGACGGTTGTAAGCGGTATCTCCAGCTTTTCGGCGATATCTGAGGCTGACATCGGCGTATCTGCGAGCAGTTCGAGTACCTGCCGTGCAGAATCGTTTGAGAGCACTTTTGTGACCTTCTTTGATTCTTCGCCGAGCGGAAGGATCAGCACCTTCTCATCGGCATCGTCGTCGGGTTGCATATCATGTAGTCTGCGCCACCCTTGAAACACTTTTTCATAGCTGCGGATCGAATCGAAGTTAACGAGATGGTCGCGCCAATGCACATCATCAGGTATATTTTTGGTCTTTCACGATGCACCAGCAACCAGCAGACCATCGAGGGAGGCAGATCACATGGAGAAGAACGAAATTGCGGGCGAGACCGCAGACAGACACCTCACATACCAGAAAGCCGGCGCAGACACCGCAAAGGTGGAGATCGCACTAAAACGGATCATAAAACTCGTCAAAACGACCTTCGAGTTTAGAGACACCGTGGGTAAGCCCGTACTTCCGATAGGACATTTTTCAGGGGTTATCGACATCGGTGATGGCAGATCGCTGGCAGTCAAGACCGATGGCGTCGGAACGAAGGTCTTTATCGCGCAACTCATGGACAAATACGACACGGTCGGCATCGATTGCGTCGCTATGAACGTCAATGACATCCTGTGCGTCGGCGCAGAACCGGTGTCGATGGTCGATTACATCGCAGTTCAGGACCCTGATCCTGACGTTCTTGAGGAGATCGTAAAAGGCTTGGTCGAAGGGTGCAGGCGCGCAGGGGTGACGCTTGCTGGCGGGGAAATAGCGATCATGCCAGAGATGATCAACGGAAAACGAGAGAACAGGGGCTTTGATCTAGTCGGGATGGGCGTCGGCACGGTTTCAACCGACAAGATCATCACAGGGGATAAAATCGAGGAAGGCGACGTGATACTCGGTCTGGCGAGCTCAGGAATCCACAGCAACGGAATGACGCTTGCAAGGAGGGCTTTGCTGGATAACACAGGGTTTGATGTGGATAAGCAGATCGACGGGCTTGATAGATCGATTGGCGAAGAGTTGCTCGAGCCAACAAAGATCTACGTCAGGGAGATCAGAGAGATGCTTGATCAGGGCTTGGATCTGAGGTCGCTTGCCCATATAACGGGCGACGGTTTCCTGAACCTCAGAAGAGTCAGCGTAAATCACGGATTCAGGATCGATGGATTGCCAGACGTGCCGCAGGTCTTCAGGCTGATCCAAAAATACGGACCTGTGAGCGAAGAAGAGATGTATCAGGTCTACAACATGGGAATCGGCTTCTGCATCGTTCTGCCAGAGGATGAGGTTGATCATGCGATGCAGATTGCGGAAAAGCATGATGCGGGCTGCTATGAGATCGGACGCACGTTCAAAGACCCTGATAAGACCGTAATTCTTGAACAGCCGCGTCTGCAAAGCGATGGCAGGCGGTTTGTGAGATATTAGGGGGCGTGCTCGAGTGTAGCGGGGTGTTCAGCATCACGTAACACGTAAGTTAACCACCTCATATTATATTTCTAATATAATAACCATCAGTTATTCACACTCTCCTTCACAAGCACCCCATCCTTCACGCGCACGATCCCGTTGGCATGTTCTGCAATCCCAGGGTCATGCGTGATCCTGACGATGGTGCGCCCGTCCCTGTTCAGGTCCTCAAAGATCTTCATGATCTCATCGCCGGTCTTTATGTCGAGATTATATGTTGGGCTCGTCAGCCAGAATGATCGATGGGTCGTTTACGAGCGCCCTTGCGATTGCAACACGCTGGCGCTGCCCGCCAGAGAGTTCTGTCGGCTTGTGGTGCATCCGGTCTGAGAGTCTGACGAGTTTCAGGAGTTCTTTTGTGCGTTTTCCAGGGTTGAGATTAGGTTTCTGGTTTGCGAGCGTTGGGAGTTCGACATTTGCAAAGACGCTCATCCGGGAGATGACCTTGTGTCCATGAAATTGCCTTCAAGAGTGTATCGTCGAATTACCTGATCGGAGACTGGAGTTTAGCGCATCCCGAAGTAATACATCATCACAGGCAGCAGAATCACGCCCATCGCATGGCTCTTCCGGATGCCCATGTAATATGGAAGCATTCCGATCGGTATCGCGGTCAGGAAGATGACGAGCCCGAATGTGCCGTTGAACGCAGAGACCATCAGGACAAGCCCGATAAGGATTGCTGTGCATAATTTCTGGTAATTGACGTGTGCCAGCACGGATGGGGCAAAATCCCCGATGGATATCGTGATGATGTACGATGCAATCGAAACAAGCACGATAACGGTCAGGAAAAGCAGAACGGTATGTGCATCCAGTGTCCTGCCGATCAGATCTCGTACGGCGATCGTTGCCCCGCTTCGCGGATATCCGATAGCAAAGAGCGCGATCAAACAAAAAATGGCGTTCGAGGTGTTTGCACCGGAAACCGAGACGATGAACTCCATTGCCCTTGTCCGGTGGTGCTCGAGCCTTCCCTTGATCGTGAATCGTGCGAGCACCGTTGCGATCGCTGAAGACACTCCGGGCAGCCACGCAACAATCGATCCGGCGATGCTTCCGACTGCAATTCCACGCAGCACCCATCTCGATCGCAGATTTATCGAACTCCTGCGCTGCGGTGGCATACTTGATTTTGTGAGTATGCTGATCAGGAGCACGGATGCTCCGAAGAGCCCGGTCAAGAGCGAGAGGAGGATCGATGGCGAACACGATGAGCCGGACGAACCGAACGAACCCAACAAACCGAACCGTAGATACGGCTGCATCAGGTGCTCATTTTCAAATGCAAGCGATCCAAGTAATCCGGACATGAGAAGAACGATCGTCGCATAGAATTTGTATTTTAAATGTA
>DAOVGO010000111.1 GCA_030672345.1 Methanosarcinales archaeon
GGCAGAATGACCGGTTTATCAAAACTCTGCTTGATCACAGTGAATTCACTGGAATAGACAACGCTTATCGGTATGGTGTAGATGATGGCACAGTCCGGCTTGGATAATACCTGCCCATAGCCGTAGTACAAATTTTTTCCGATGTCAAGAGGCGAGTTGTCGATACCATCGATGATGATCAACACATCGTACCCTGCAAGTTTTATCTGTACAACCATCGAATCGATAAGCTCAATCAATCGGCTGATTCTTGGTTTAAGCTGCTTCCGAACCGTTTCCCGCGTCAACGTCTCTTGCTGATATCTGCCAACGAACAACTTCTGAAACATCACGCCAAGACCCACTCTCTTCTCTTTGATCTCTTCAACATCCTTTGTCACATCGCCAACAAACTCCTCGATATTATTTACAACCGCTTTATCAATCTCCACACCAATGGTCTCTGCCCTGTGATACAGTTGATACGCCAGACTGAAGAGCACATCTGAGTAATCAAGGTCAAAGACATCAAGAACATCAGTCACATTGTATTTAACGATCAGTAAATCCCGGCGCTCCTTTTCCAGATCGAGCGCAAGTTTATTCAGTTCTGTTGACTTGCCACAGCCCCTATGCCCGCTGAACAGTATCTTCTGCGCATCTGCACCCAGGAGCTGGGTTTTGAGTTTGGTGATGGCAGGGTCTTCTTTTTTGTTCGGGATTCTATCGGTATGATATTCGCTCAGGTCTTCCCCATTCAGCGTCTTTCTTGGATCGAACACCCGAATCGCATCCTTCAGTGTCTGGGCTTGCATCTTCTCCACCTCCTGCATGGTTTAGTCACTGGCATATCATAAATCATCTTCTGCGCAACAATTCCACTTTTGCCAAAGTCGTGCTCACCTATCCGAGAACTTCAGCGCAACGACTCCGGATCCCCCCACCCCTGCCATCGCAAACATCGCGTCTACGTAATCACGCTTCCTTCGCTCGCATCACCAACCATCCGCTGGTATCGCGCAAGAACTCCGCTCACCTTCGATTCAGGTGGTTTCCACGTCTTCTTTCGTGCGTCAAGTTCGTCAGAATCGACAAGGAGGTTCAGCACCCGGTTCGGGATATCGATCTCAATTGTGTCGCCATCCTGCACGAGCGCAATCGGACCGCCAACCGCAGCCTCTGGCGACGCATGACCGATGCAGGGTCCGCGTGTGCCGCCTGAGAATCTCCCGTCTGTTACCAGTGCGACTGAGTCGATCAAGCCCATGCCTGCGATTGCTGATGTCGGAGAGAGCATCTCTCTCATACCGGGCCCTCCCTTCGGACCCTCGTAGCGGACGACAACGACGTCGCCGGACACGATCTTTTGATCCATGATCGCCTTCATCGCGTCCTCCTCGCTCTCGAATACCTTTGCAGGTCCCGTGTGCCTGAGCATCTTCGGATCGACCGCGGTCTGCTTGACGACAGAGCCGTTTGGTGCGAGCGTTCCGTAAAGGATCGCAATCCCACCCTCGGCGTGCAGTGGTTCGCCTACGGTTGCGATAACCAATCGGTTCGTCTCTGGGTTCACAATAACAGAATCGTTCAGGTTCTCGCCGAGTGTGCGGGTGGTTACTGTGAGAGAATCGAGATCGATTCCGGAACTCTCTTGCAGCCGCTCTATGATCGCGTAGATTCCGCCTGCTTTGTCGAAATCGATCATGAAGTGCTCGCCGCCCGGGCGCAGATTGATTAAGTGCGGCGTCACCTTACTCAGTTCGTCAAATCGCGAGAGCGGTAGCGTGATATCGAAATCGTGTGCGATCGCTGGCAGATGGAGAACGGTGTTCGTGCTTCCGCCAATCGCCATATCCAGGCAGACTGCGTTACCAAACGACTTTTCAGTCACAATCTGGCGTGCTGTGATCTTCTTCTCGACGAGTTCCATGATCCTTCTGCCGGAGTCCTTTGCGATGCGGATCTTCTTTGCATCGATCGCATGAGCGGTCGCACAGCCAGGCAGGCTAAGCCCGAGCGCCTCGGTCATGCACGCCATCGTGTTCGCGGTGAAGAGCCCTGAGCATGATCCCGCACCCGGACATGCCGCGTTCTCAAGATCGGTAATGTCATCTCGTGACTCTCCGACCGCCTCGAATACCGAGATCAGGTCTTTCTCCTGATCACCTGTGAACCCGGGAAGCATCGGTCCGCCTGTTACCACTATCGTGGGCAGATCGAGGCGCCCTGCCGCCATCAGGTGCCCGGGCACGATCTTGTCGCAGGACGGTATCAGCACCATGCCGTCGAACGCATGTGCATTCACCATGATCTCGATTGAGTCTGCGATCAACTCTCGAGACGGCATCGGGTATCTCATGCCCTCATGGTTCATTGCGATACCGTCGCAGATTCCGATTGTGCTGAACTCAAACGGCACGCCGCCAGCCATTCGTATGCCGGCTTTCACGGCTTCGCCGATCTTTTCGAGGTGGATGTGCCCGGGGATGATCTCGTTCCATGAATTTACCACTGCGATGAACGGTTTATCCATCTCATAGTCTGTTATACCAGTTGCTTTGAGGAGTGCCCGGTGCGGAGCCCGTGCAAGTCCTTTTTTGATGCGATCGCTTCTCATCTCCATGTGGGTGGTTATTGCGG
>DAOVGO010000088.1 GCA_030672345.1 Methanosarcinales archaeon
AGATCCACCCATCTCCGCTCACCAACCACGACCTCGAATTCAACCGGAGTCAGCACCGGCGCCGGGAAGATCGCAGAACCATCGATTGCGATTCGCGGGCACGCCGTACTGACAAAAGCATCGAGATCAAACGAGTGCAGCGCATCCGGCGTGACCATATCCATCATCAGGATGTGTGCGTCCAGACCGTGCTCTTCTGCCATGGCGCACAGATCAAAGGCAAGCTCCTTCCTGCACTGCCCGATCTTTGTGGAGACAATCACCCCGAAGGACTGCGCATCAAGCGACCGTTCGATCGCAGCACAACGCTTCCTGAGCATCCGATCAGTGTCCGGCATCCGAACCTCTTCTGTCACCGGATCCGCGATCCAAACAGTCTTTTTGGTTGCGAGCGCAACTCCGAGCGCGTGAAAATCCCCTGTGCCGATGTAGAGATACTCATCGCAATCGGGCGCAGCGGCAGAGAAATTGCATCCAAGAACAAGCCCGGGACGCGCGATGCGCCCGTCACCGTTGTGGATGACGCCGGTTATGCCGTGCTCTGCAAGATACTGCCGCACATCGGCGAGCGTGTGCACGAACTGGGCGGTCGAGACAAGCCCGACACGATCGCTGATCACGCGGGTTGCCTGCCCTATCACCGGAAGAACCCGGGTCAGGGACGTGACCTCGATAAAGTGTGCATTCTCCACCGTTATGTTCGGGATCCGAGCGTGCCCGAACTGAAACATGATGTCTGCCGATTCAAGAAGCCTGGTATCGACATCACACGCGCCAAAGCAGGAATTTGCAGATATTACACACCTTACACCCGCCCTTCTTTCAATCTCATCTGATATTCTGATTGCTTCTCGCCTGAAACCATCCGGAAACTGGAGCCCCACAACCCTGGCATGTTTTTCTTTGATTACACTTGTGACGTGATCTAAGTTGAAATCGTATTCCTCGATCATCGATCATCCGGTCATATCTGCTTTGGCAGGAAGTACTTCTTGATCACGGTGTCGCATCCCGAACAGGTGATCATGAGCCAGTCGCCGACCATCTGCTTGTTGTAGTGCTCAAAGATCGATGCCCCGCAGGTCGGGCATGAATAATATTCTTTAAAATAATAATTATAGAATATCGGGTTGTCATCCAGCCAGTGGAGGACAGAGAGCAGACGCCCGAGATACCGCTGCTGCGATTCACTCGATTCCTCGCTTATGGCGGTTTCGACCCGGTCCTTGACATCTCTGAAATATCTCTTTGATTTCTCACGAATTTTTTTATAATCCGTCATGTATTCAATACTATCTTTCAAATACTTCGAGTACATATCGGCTACGCTGGCTTCTCTGCGTGTGATCGTTCTGAGGAAGTACTCGCTCATCAGATCCTCCATCAGGTCAAAACACTCTGTGCAGATATCGTATCCTTCGTAATGTGTCGAACCCAGTTCGCCATGACAGATGATACATGCCTTACGTTCCATGAGACCATGTAGTCTCGCACCGATTTAAATGTTAGCCTCTTCTGGCAGCTCAACCAACCAGCCGGTTTAGTCATTATAATTGTTCCGGGGGTGGGAACTACTGAACCACATCGACACTATTAAGTACATTCAGCAACAGTGATCAAATCTGTACTTGTATATTTGCACCGACGCAAACGGTGCACGAACGGAGGCATATTATGGAACTGTTGGTCAGTCCAATCAACACAGACGAGGCAAAAGCCGCATTCAATGGCGGCGCTGATATCATCGATGTGAAAAACCCGAAGGAAGGGTCGCTCGGCGCGAACTTTCCATGGGTGATCAGCGCAGTCATCGAGGCGATCGAATCAAAGAAACCTGTCAGCGCAACGATCGGCGATTTTAATTACAAACCAGGCACAGCATCACTTGCTGCACTCGGTGCAGCCACGGCTGGTGCCGATTACATCAAAGTCGGATTGTACGATATCCAGACTGCGGAGCAGGCAGAGGACCTGCTGTCAAAGGTTGTGCAGTCAGTAAAGAGGTGTGATCCAAACAAGATGGCAGTAGCAGCCGCTTACGCCGATTACAGACGTATAAATTCAATTTCACCGCTTTTACTTCCTGAGGTCGGCGCAAAAGTCGGCGTTGATGTGGTGATGATCGATACCGGCATCAAAGACGGACGGTCTGCGTTTGAGTTCATGACCGAGGATGAGTTGACCACGTTCGTGGACACCGCACGCGATCTTAATCTGCGTACCGCGCTTGCAGGCGCCATCGGGTTTGAGGATATGGAGATGGTAAAGCGCATCAATCCGGACATCATCGGCATCCGCGGCATGGTCTGTGGCGGCGACCGGAACGATGAGATCAAACAGGAACTGGTAGAGAAACTCAGGGCGCAGATGGGTTGATCACAGCCGTATCTTCCCTTTTTGTTTCGTATAGGTCGTATAATCGACGTATTTCTTCTTAAGCAAGCAGATCAGAGATGTCCGCAGCTTGCGGCAGCGCAGCCATTCACACTCTCGCGGGTCCCGCATCCGCATATCCCTGCCGCTGCCCGGTTCCTGCTTCTTTTTCGAGCTGATCGGGTTTGAACAGGAGTTTGATGACATTCAGAGCGTGCTCCCGCGCGCGTGCCTCTGCAAGCGCTGCAAATTCGCGATCAGAGGGCGCCTCGTCCTCGTGTACGAATACCTCGATCACATGCGTGTTCGTCATCAACTGCGCCATGATGATGCCCTGTGATGCCTCGTGCGCACAGACCTTGTCCTTTTGATCCGCGCCAGGCATCCCAAACGCCATCACGATGTCGCACGAATGCTCTTCTATCAGTCTCTTGCACGCAACCGGCAGATCCTTGATCCCGGGAACGGTGTAACGCTTTATCCTGACTGATGCGTTACGCTTCAGTTCGGAGATTGCGTGTTTTGCCATATCAGCACGTGCGAAGGTTGTGTCTGCGATTCCTACGGTCGTCATGGTTCTCATGGTCCGGTGTCTGATGTCTGATGTCTATCGGCGCATCATACACAAAGGTTTGCACTATATGAGGGGGTGGGTGCGACCGATAACCATGGTGTGTATCTATACCCCCTCTTTTTGACAGGGCGATGGTCAAATTCGTTACGCAATCTCATTTTCAACAATCTCCAGTATCTCCACAATCCCAATCTCCCGGAACGGTTCAACCATATCCGGATAGTGTACATGGTGCGGGAAGTTGTTCAACTCCGGAAAGTGTGGAGCATTGTCGTACCTTTTGACGAGATATTCATTTTGATCCTGCCAATGAAATCGATAGGATGGTCTTGTAAGGATCATTCCACCACCTTCGATCACAATAAATTCAGAAAAATACAAAACAGTTTCGTCGATGAAAACAAAAAATCCCTCTATGTGACCAGAGTATCTCGATCTCTTGTCAAAACTTACATTTTCAGATATAACAATCTGTGACTGCCTGATTTTTTGATAACCTCTTCAAAATAATCATCTATCTGCACTGTCCGAGTATCTCCGTAATCTGTGAAATTTCGGTATTCAACGCATCCAGAATCCTGATTTCACCATACCAGTTGATAAAATCAGGATCGTCTCCCATCTTGGAGCGGACTTTCAAAAATTTTTGCGAAGACAGGTCGTATTTGCCTTCAAATGATGAGATATTCTGTTTTGTCCGGTCTATGCTTCTTTTAAGCAGTTTATATTCTCTTTGTAGCGCCGAATGAAGGATATTGCAGGCTTTTATTCTGTCTGTGACCTTTAATTCGATTATCGCGGGCATTTTACCACCGATTTACTTTTAAGATATGTCGTGTTCATGATCTCTTTTGAGTGGTTTCGATTAAAGTTTTGCTCTGTGATCAGCCAGCCGAAGGTATTGATAGGGTTCGATCATAAATTCAGCAGACCATGCAAGAGGAAATTCTCACGCCAGAAAAAACAGAGAAAGATAAGATAACCGACTTGCAGATTCGACCAAAGACATTTGACGACTTCATCGGGCAAAGCGAGCTCAAAGAACAGTCGCAAATCTTTATAAAAGCAGCGAAAGAACGGAATGAACCGCTCGATCACATCCTGTTCTCAGGACCGCCTGGGCTGGGGAAGACAACGCTTGCACACATCATCGCAACCGAACTCGGTGTGAACATCAGGGCAACGACCGGACCGGTTCTGGATCGCCCCGGCGACCTTGCAGCGATTCTGACGAATCTCGGGGCAAAAGACGTTCTCTTCATCGATGAGATCCACCGGTTGAGCCATATCGTCGAGGAAACACTGTATTCTGCGATGGAGGATTTCGTGATCGATGTCATGATCGGCGAAGGCGTGAGCGCGCGTTCTGTTCGCCTGAATCTAAAGCCATTTACGCTGATCGGAGCAACGACAAGAACCGGACTGATCAGTTCGCCACTCAGGGATCGTTTCGGCGTGATCAGCCGGCTGAACTTCTACCCCCCGGAGACGCTGACAGAGATCGTTATCCGGTCTTCGGGCGTGTTCGGGATCGAGATCGATCGGTTAGGCGCAACAGAGATCGCATACCGGTCGAGAGGGACTCCAAGGATCGCAAACCGGATTCTCAGGCGTGTCCGTGATTATGCGCAGGTAAAAGCGGACGGCGTGATAACGAAGGATGTTGTCGATGCTGCACTAACGATGCTCAGGATCGATGAAAGGGGACTGGATGAGCTTGACCGGCAGATTTTAAGCGTGATTATCGATGATTTTGATGGGGGACCTGTCGGAGTGAAGAATATCGCAATCTCGGTCGGGGAGGAGGTGCGGACGATCGAAGAGGTCGCAGAGCCATACCTGATACAGATCGGGTTTATCAAGCGGACGCCGCAGGGAAGGGCGGCGACAGCGGCTGCAAGAGAGCATCTGCGGCGATTATAATAGTCGTGATCGTCAGACCAGCAGATCTGCGAAGAATTCGTCCTTGAAGAGCACAAAAGCCCATGCGGGGATCATAAATATCCGCTTACCATAGATTTCTTCTTCTTTATAGATGTCTTTGGTCACAACAAAGCCATAATCAAGTTTGTTCTTATCCAATGCGTGCAGGAACTGTTTTAGATCCACTTTTCCATATTTCACCTCGATAGGCACGATTTTTTCATCCTTCAGGATGAAATCGATCTTGGTATTCGAATCCCTGAAATAGTATTCGGCATCAAGTTCCTGCTGGACAAGGTTTTCTATCACCCTTCCAATCCCAACAGGTGCTGCAAATATGTAGGAGAGAGCTGCGCTGGCGAGATAGGCTCTACTCATCTTCCCCGAAGTCATCATGAACCCGGGTCTGAGCTTACGGACGCGTTTTAGTAGCAGTGCGTATTCGAGATGACCGATATAGTTGGTGATTGTGGTTGTGCTCCTCGAAAGATCTCTTGAGAGGGCGCTATAATTTATTATCATCCCCGGATTTCTCGCTACGAGCTCTACCAACGTCTTCACCAGTTCTATATCCCCTATTCCGAACTCAGATGGCAAATCAACGAAGAGTATCCTCTCTATCACGTTGTTTCGGAGATAATGCCGTATCTTTTCCTCGCTCTTCTCCTCCAGTATCTCAGGAAAGCCGCCTTTCAGGAGGTGATCGTGGAACAGTGGTAAAATTCTCCGCTCGTGGATATTCCACTCCTCAAATCTCACTTCCACGCCCTTCATCTCAAGAAATTCCTTGAAACTGAGTGGTTTCAGGGGGAAGTCATACACACGACCGGCAAGACTTTCTTTTGCCATTTTTTGCATGCTTATGGATGCGGAACCGCAGATGAAGAACTTAATATTTGGATATAAGTCATAAAATATCTTCAACTCGTTCTGCCAGTTCTTAGATTTTTGGATCTCGTCAATGAAGATGTATATTCGCTCCCCGGTATCAAAGGTTCTTCGCAGTTTTTCCTGTTCATAAGTCCTCAGCAGATCTCCCATCTCTGCTTTTGCGACATCAAATGAGAAGTAAAGAATGTTTCCCGGATTCACACCCGCATCTATCAAATGTTGTATGAACTGGTAGAAGAGTGTGGTTTTTCCCACCCGTCTGAGACCATAAATGAGAAGTATCTGTTTATCGTCAAGATATTCGAGCATTTTGTGAAATAATGGTCTTTTATATTGTTTTAACAGCCTAACCCTGCCAGTAGTCCACCAGTCGTTGAACTGTTCCATTGTTCCTGGATCCATATTAGTAAAGCGTGATTTACTGATATTTAGATTTTTCGTAAATCAGGAATTGTGTTTGGCAGTGTTTGTTGATGGGTGCTATCGGCAGGGACAACTGCAATTACGAGGTGCTTGCCGAGGTTTGCCGGCAGAGCTATACACCGCGACTTTAAGAGTTCGAGGCGTAAAGAATAAATCGACGGTGATCATATAATTGAACTTCGAAGCGAACCATACACCCTTGTCCCGCGTCCTGACATCCCTGAGACCGAGAAGCGGTTTCGGTCATGCCTCAACACGGAATGGTGCTGCGGGATCATGTTCGGTGTGCTGGTGCACCGCAAGTTTGCACAGCCCATCGAATACGATGCCATACTCTGGAGCCGTGATTCGATGCTCTTCATCGAGTACAAAGACTCGGTTTCCGCTTACAGGAGGATGAGTGCGAAACGCGCACAGCAGGTAGCTGATTCATCCAGAAACATCGCAAAAAAATTTGGATTCGACGAGTACGCCTATATCCTGGTGGTAAACGGCATCCCGGAAGCAACGAAGAAGGGGAATGTCGTGGCAATCCCGCTCAAAGAACTCCCAAACTACGAGCCTGATTTCCAATCGACGAGACCCGAACTCGATTATGTGCAGAAACTGATTGCACAGTACGAACGGGAGGAAAATCCGATGGACGTGACCCGGAAGCGGGTGATTCGCGAGCTAAACGTGCTCGGGAGCATGATCGAGCAACAGAAATGAAAGGTTTTGGTCAGTAAACATTTGTGCGGCACCCTCACTCAATCCCCAATTTTTGCAGCACCTTCTCAGGAGTGGATTGGTATGCGTGAATAATCGTTGCTATAATATCAAAATCAGTGATATCGTTGTGCATGAGGTATTCAAGGATCTTCTGACGATACACGAGCTCTTTCTTCAATTCCTGGACGGTCCAGCCCCTTCTTATCATTATATCCCTGAGCGCCTTCGATTCTCCGACGTGTTCGATCAAATCCTTTGCAGGATTCCATGCAAAGATGTCGTTCGTCCTGATGTTTCTCGTGGTCGGATCGATGTCCGTGATCTCCACGATCTTGACTGACCTTCTTGCACGCTGCCCCTTGACATAGATCTGCGATTGTATGCTCATGATGTCAAGAGCCTCGATCATCGTCCTCGGCACGCTGATTGGAGGGTTCTCGAGACGGTGTATCGCAGATGCGACCGAATCGGCATGCATCGTTGAGAACGTCGTGTGTCCGGTGCTCATCGCCTGAAATAGCGTGAGAGCTTCCTTGCCCCTGACCTCGCCGACCAGCAGAAACTCGGGGCGCTGTCTGAGCGCTCCACGGAGCAGTTCGTACATATCGATCGCGCCGCGGTTGTCGGCGGTGAATGCGTCCCTTGTCACGCCCGGAATCCAGTTCGGATGCGGGAGCTGCAGTTCTCGCGTGTCCTCAAGCGTGATGATCTTTGCCTTCTCTGGCATGAAGAGCGCAACGGCATTGAGCGAAGAGGTCTTTCCTGATGCGGTGCCGCCTGCAAAGATCAGGCTCTTGTTGTTCTCGATGCAGATCCACAGATAAGCCATCGCTTCGGACGAGAATGTATTCCAGTTGACCAGATCGACCGGCGTGATCGGGACGTCCTTGAACTTGCGTATCGTAAACGTGCTGCCGTGGGCTGTTACCGCTTCCCCGAGCGTCATCTGGATTCTGGAGCCATCCGGCATCGCGGCATCGACCATCGGCTCTGCTATGGATATGTGCTTGCCGCTTCGCTGCGCAAGCCTGATGATGAACGAATCCAGTTCCTCTTCCCCGTACATGACCGATGTCGGGATGTTTAAATACGTTTTATGATATAAATAAATTGGAATGTCATGACCGTTGGCGGATATGTCCTCGATGTTGCTGTCATGCATCAGCGGATCGAGTTTCCCGAACCCGATAAAATCCCTGACGATGTAATAAAGTATCTTTTCGAGTGTTGCGATATCTATGTCGATCGCATAGTCCTGCACGAGCGATTTGACTTTTTTTACAAGAATTTCTTCCTTATCTTCCTCTTCTTCGACCTCTTCCACC
>DAOVGO010000038.1 GCA_030672345.1 Methanosarcinales archaeon
CATCCCGATCACGTTCACAAGACCGACTCCGAGGAGGATGTATCCGATCTGGCTGATACTCGAGTACGCAAGCATCCGCTTGATGTCGCTCTGCGCGATTGCGAGAACCGATCCCACGACTATGGCGAGCGCGGCAGCCCATGCAAGGATGTTTGCCATTCCGGTCGTATCGATCACGAAACCGGGCGTAAAGACCGAGAACATGAACCTGATCATCGCATAAGCCCCGACCTTGGTCATCAGTCCTGCAATGAGCGCACTTGCTGTCGATGGTGCGTGTGTGTACGCATCAGGAAGCCACGCATGAAGCGGGAAGAGACCGACCTTGATGCTGAAACCCACCATGAAGAACGCAAGCGCGGCAAGAACGACCCTGCTCTCATAGATGCTTGGCAGGATGCTTTGCATGTCAGCCATGTTGAGCGTGCCTGTCACTGCGTAGAGATACCCGATCCCGAGCAGGATGAACGATGCTGCGACCGTTCCCATGATCAGGTAGTTGAAGCTTGCGACAACACCATCCCCGCGGTCACCCATCGCAATGAGTGCGTAGGCGGTCAGCGACGAGATCTCAAGGAAGACATAGAAGTTGAAGATATCGCCGGTGATTGTCATTCCCATGAGTCCTGTTATCAGGAGCAGGAATACGGAGTAGAACTGGGTCGTCTTACCGGGAACTTCCTTTTTGACGCTCTCCAACGAGTATATCGATACCATGAACCCGATGAACGCGATTATCAGGCAGACGAACCCGTTCAGGAGGTCGATCACATATTCGATACCGAATGGTGGGTCCCAGCCACCGAGTTTGTAGTGGATGGGCGTTCCTGAGTTGATCACGGTCACGAGATTGCTCGACGTGATCAGGAGAACCACAAACATAGCGAGCATCACCCAGTACCACGAGAGTCTGCGGTCGATCCATCCGACGATCGGCGTCAGGAAGCCCGCAATCAGCGGGACTACGACTGTAAGTACCGGAAGATGTGTTGCGATGAGGTCGAATCCGGTCATGATGGGACCTCCTGTCTCTGCGTCTTCGCGCCTTTGCGCCTTTGCGTTAAATTGGGAAATGAAAACGCAAAGGTGCTATGGCGCAAAGGCGCAAAGAATGAGAAACCCCACCACATCAGCATCTTTTGAAAACCACAGAATATATTAGAATTGGGGAATTTAACCGCGGAGCACGCAGAGGGCGCAGAGAAAGGGTGCTCTGCGTTCTCCGCGATCTCTGCGGTGAGAACATTATAAGCGATCTCATGGTTGCACAAAAACAACCACGACTTATTGAGCATGTTCAGATTCGTGATAACTGCAATCGAACCCATCATTGCTCACCCACCTCCGCGACACCTTTCTGCCTCGCGTGCTCGGAAAACTCGGGCTGGAGTTCCCTTCTTGCCGCAAGGATCACGTCCTCCTCGATCGATCCGTACTCATTATAGATTCTGATGATGAGTGCGAGTGCAACCGCGGTGGTGCTGACCGCAACCACAATCGCGGTCAGTATCAGGCAGTGCGGAACCGGATTTGTGTAGATCACGTCAGCCGCATGTTCCGCGTGCTCTGCGCCGTGTTCGCCCACAAGAATCGGCGCGGTGCCGCCTGTGATATCTGCAAGCGAGATATAGAAGAGAAAGATCGCAGTCTGGAAGATGTTTGCTCCGATGATCTTCTTGATCAGATTCTTCTTTGCGATCATCGCATAGAACCCGATCATCATCAGCGTCACATATATCCAGTAATTATACTCGGCATAGACAACATCGATGATCCCGCTCATTCTTCTGCCTCCTCTGGCTCTGATTCGGGCGGTGATACATCAAAGAAGAGCGAGATCATAACTGCCAGCACAGTTATGCCGATTCCGATCTCAACCAGATCGATCAGGTACTTGGAGACCTCAGCAGGATCCGGCAGCAGCGGAACTGCGCGGTACTGCAGGAACATCCCTCCACAGACGATGCAGATGAGCCCTGTCGCTGCATAGATTGTAAGCCCTGTGCTTGCAAGAATCCTGTCGAGCGAATCAGACATCTTCTTCTTTCCTTCGGCGATGCCGTAGATCATCGTGTAGAGGATGATTGCTGCTCCGAAGATCACACCACCCTGAAAGCCGCCACCGGGTCCGCTTGCGCCGTGCATGATAACATAGAGCGCGAAGAGTTCGATGAACGGGACCATGATACGCACGATCGTTCTGATTATCACGCTCTCCTGGATCCTGCTCATCTTTCACGCCTCCTTAAGAGCAGCATGACTGCCATTCCCGCGGTGAATATCACTGCCGTCTCTCCTAGCGTATCGTAACCCCTGTAACTGGCAAGAAGGGCGGTTACGATGTTTGTTACGCCAGACTCTTCAAGAGAGTTGTTGATGAAGTACTGCGTCATCGGAGCCTGGTACGATGGTGAGTTTATGTCGCCGAACGCTGGCAGGTCGTGCCCTGCGTAGATCAGCATCGCGCCTGTGATCACGACCACGAAGAGTGCGAGCGTCTTCAATCTTCACTCCTCCCTTCGGTTCTTGCAAGCGTTGCGATGAAGAGGACGGTTGTGATCCCCGCGCCGACAGCAGCTTCGGTGAATCCGACATCGACCGAGTGCATCTCGACCCAGACGATCGCCATTATCAGGCTGTAGGCTGAGAGGATGATTATCGCTGAGAGGAGGTCTTTTATCGAGATTGCGGCGATTGCACAGACCAC
>DAOVGO010000041.1 GCA_030672345.1 Methanosarcinales archaeon
AATGTCACATTGACCGTGGCGTTCGTGGCGTTCGGCGCCTCTGCTGTGATCTTTGCAGTGTCATTGTCCCACGAACTGATATTCACGATGGCGATGCCCGATTCGTTGGTATATTCATAAGCGGTACTCAAAATTCCAAGATTCGTCGTAAAATTTACGCGCGTGTTGTTTATCGGATTTCCAGCAGGGTTAGTGAGATTTATCGTGATATTCACGCTGCGATTATCCGCGAACGTCTCATTAGTTTCTGCCGTAATATTCAGCGTATCTGCTGAAGCGATAGGGATCAGCAGTAATATCATGCAGAGTGCAACGACAGTCTTCCGGTTCATACTAATACCTCACTATTATTATGATATGATGCCATCCGACATAAAACTTTCGAGGGACTTTGAGGGACCTTGTAATCAACAGGTATCAGGGAACCGCCAGAGTGAGTTTATCTATCATGCAGTTGCACAATTCCCATAACACAAAGGTGATATGAAATGGTAGATATCGTAGAATCACTGGTTCCCGGCGGAAAAGCGACTGCGGGACCTCCACTCGGTCCGTCGCTCGGTCCGCTCGGCATCAATATCAAGCAGGTGGTCGATGACATCAATGAGGCGACAAAAGAGTTCGATGGCATGCAGGTGCCGGTCAAGGTGATCGTTGGTGCGGATAAGAAGGTGACCATCGAGGTCGGGATACCGCCGACTCCGGCACTGATCCTGAAGGAACTCGGGATCGAGAAAGGTGCTTCAGAGGACGAAATTGTTGGAAATCTCACCATCGACCAGGTGCTGCGGATTGCACGCGTGAAAAAGGACGGTGTTCTTTCTTACACGCTGAAACAGACTGCAAAGGAGATTGTCGGTACGTGCGTGCCGATGGGCGTGACCGTCGAAGGGATGCCGCCAAGAGATGCGCAGCGGGCGATCGATGGTGGGGGGATCGAGATACCGGATGAGTGATGACCGCGATCGCCAGGTCCTGAATACCGCACGCGCAATCCTGTGCGAGGGCACAATCTGCGACCACTGTCTTGGGCGGCAGTTTGCAAAGCTGTCGACCGGCACGACAAACCAGGAACGGGGGCGTGCGATCCGGCTGGTGCTCGATATGATCGCAGATGCAAGCGCAGAAGATGCGGGTGCAGGCACAGACAGAGACACCGCAGAACCGGAGCAAGCGATATCTGGGCGGTGCTGGGTCTGTAACGGGGTATTTGAGGAACTGGACACGTGGGCATCAAGGGCGATTGAGGCTCTGGACGGGTGCGAACACGAGACTTTCCTTGTCGGCACGCGGTTAAGCGGGCTGTTATCCGAGAACGAGGAGTTGTTGTGGGAGATCGCCGGGACCAATTATGCCGAGCCGCTGAAATCCGAACTCAACCGCGAGGTCGGCAAGCTCATAGCAGACAAAACGCAGAAAAGCGTGGATTTCACAAAACCGGACGTCGTTGCCCTGCTCGACCTTGCCGGGGAGGCGGTTCGCCTGCAGATCAGGTCGGTATACATCTGCGGCAGATACAAGAAACTGGTGCGCGGCATACCGCAGACCAGATGGTCGTGCAGAGCGTGCCAGGGGCGGGGGTGCGAGGAATGCGGCTTTACCGGGCAGATGAGTGTGGAATCGATCGAAGAACTCATAGCGACCCACGTCATCGAGGCGATGTCCGCTGTTGACACCGTTTTTCACGGAGCCGGGCGTGAAGACGTTGACGCACGTATGCTCGGGGAAGGGCGCCCGTTCATCATCGAAGTCAGGGAACCCCGCAAGCGCAGCATCGATCTTGCAGGGCTTGAGCAGAAGATCAATGAATACTGCGAAGGAAAGGTCGTTGTCTCTGATCTCAGGTTCGTTGACCGCGAAATGGTCGGAAAGCTGAAATCGCAGAGGCATGACAAAGTCTATCTCGCAACGGTCTCGTGCGCCGGCGTGGATCAGGATACGCTGGTTCGGGCGCTGGACGCCATAACCGGCTTGATCAGGCAGCGCACGCCATCAAGGGTCGTCCACCGGAGAGCCGATCTGGTGCGGGAGCGGAAGGTGTATTCTGCTCTGCTTGAATCGTTCTCAGTGGACTGTGCTGTGATCAGGATCGAGTGCGAGGCAGGGCTATACGTAAAAGAACTGGTCTCAGGCGATGAGGGGCGGACCATGCCGAGTTTAGCAGGTGTGGTGGGTGCGGATATGGCAGTCACTGCGCTTGATGTGGTGGCTATAAAGGATCCGGTGGGCAAGTGACCGTGGTGTGGACGAGGACACCGGCAGGCGATCGGTGAAAAGGACAGCCCCGCGATCGTTAGCATCAAACTCACATCGACTCTGGCGCATCGATCCCGAGCACGTCCAGCACGCCCGCAAGCACGATTCGTGCGCACTCAACAAGCCCGATGCGGGCATCACGCAGACCATCTGGCGCGCTTAAGACTGGCGACATCCGGTAGAACTGATTGAATGCTTCTGCAAGCTCGCGCGCATAGATCGCCACGATGTGCGGCTTTAGATCCGATGCAGCGGTATTGGCGACGTGCGAGAATCTGGCAAGCTGTTTCACAAGCGAGATCTCGGCATCTCCGGTCAGAACGGACGGATCGATCGAATCAGGGACGCCGGATGTTTTCCTGAGGATGCTGCACGCTCTTGCATGAGAGTACTGGATGAATGGTGCGCCGAGTTTATCGAAATCAAGAGCGCTCTCCCAGTCGAAGGTCGTCGCCTTCTCAGGCGATATCTTCACGATGTCGTACCTGACCGCGCCGATGCCGACCGGCACTGAGACGCGCCTTCTAAAGTCATCTCCGGTGTCGGGTCTGCGCTTTGTCACCTCGACGAGTGCCTGCTTCTCGACCTGATCAAGCAGATCGTCCGCAGGGATGAATTTACCGGCACGGGTGCTCATCGACCCCTCAGGGAGGGATACAAACTCGAAAATAACGATCTCCGGCTCTTTTATCCCGCATACCCTCAGGACATAGCAGAGCTGGCTTGATATGAGCTTGTGATCTGCGCCAAGAACATCGATCATGCGGTCGCACTGCCCTGCTTTCCATCTGTGGTATGCAAGGTCCCGCGTAACATAGAGCGATGTGCGATTGCTCCGCCGGATCACGAGATCCTTGTCGAATTCCGGCATCGGAACCGTGAGCGCGCCGTCGATGGTCTCTGCAAGCCCGCTTCCCTCGAGTTCCTGCAGAAAATCGGCTACTTCGCCGTCTTTCACAAACTTTGACTCATACACGAACCGGTCATGATGGATGTTCATGCGTTTAAGCGTGGACGTGATCCCTGAAATAGCAAGATCTGTGGCACGATCGAACCGTTCGATCATTCGTTCGTCGCCAAGTTCTATCTTCTGCATCATCTCATCGATCTGCTGAGAAAGATCGGGATCCTTCTCGAGTTCCTGATTTGCGCGGATGTACACGTCTGCAATTGCATGATCTGTCTTTTTCTGGCGGTCAAATCCAAAACGATCCAGTGCCCATGCGACGATTGCGATCTGCCTGCCCATATCATTGGCATAGTACTGGACCTCCACATCATATCCCACCTTCTTCAAAATCCTTGCAAGAGTATCGCCGATGATCGAATTTCTGATATGTCCGACGTGCAACGGACCGTTTGGGTTCGCAGAGGTGTGTTCGATGATCACCCTTCCTTTTCCATGACCTGCGCCGTATGAATCCCGTTTTTCAAAGATTTCATATATCGTGTCGTTTAAGAATTTTTTACTGACAAAGAAGTTGATGTATGCGCCAGCAACCTCCACTCTGTCGATCAACGAGTTTTCAGGGATCGTGATTGCGTCAGCGATCGTGCCTGCGATGATCGCCGGACTCTGCTTATATTTTGATGCAAGTCTGAATGATAACGACGATGCGAGGTCCGAATGTGCGGACTCTTCGATATAGAAGTCGTCTATCGAATAACCGGTCGTATCAAGTGCGGATTTTAGCGCGGATTCTACAACGTGTTTGAATTTGAGGAACATCGTTTTATCTACCATCTAACCAGTGTTTGATCACGTTTCACTCATGCTAATCCGACTGTATCGCTAGGCACCCACCCAAGATCATCCGCGCAGATCTCCCGTAGCCGCTCCACCCCATGGGTCTCCCCAATCACGCGAGCCACAGCATCAGGCACGAGATGCTCCCACTCATCCCCAGTTGTTAGCATCCTCTCCCGAATAGCGGTTCCGGAATAGACCTCCCGCTGATACATCGGAGAACGCTTAACCGCGACTCCTGCCTCCTCAAAGAGCCGAAAAACGAGCGAGTTGTTCGTGTACGCGAGATCGAAATGCGGAGTCATAGACCTCACATGCGAGACCCAGACCGCATTTCTTTGAATATCCTCAATCGGAATCACGTAGTAATCAATATCCAGACTTTTCAGCGAACGTGAGACCATGACCACACGTTCGCCTGCAGTAAACGGATTCTCGAGCTCGTGGCTACGCTGTGCGCTGCCAATCCCGATGATGATCTCATCGACCTCGTCGGCGATGCTCGAAAGGACGGTATGGTGACCTATGTGATATGGCTGAAAGCGCCCGATGTAAAAGGCACGATTAATGCGCCCCGCCTTCCTTTGGCGCATTATTCTTGTGCTTCTGGTCTGCAAGTTTCTTTATGAGGAACATGCCCGGCTTCGGGTCGTCCATGTACTCGATACCCTTCACCTTGTTCAGATACTTCTCACCGATCTCGGTTCTGACGATGACAGAGTTCCAGCCGTCTGGCGCGCCTACCGATCCGACTGATATGTCTGCGTAGTATGCTGTGTAATCAAGACAGTGGTGGCACGGATTGCGTGCAAGCGGAGCAACCTCCTTGATTGCGACGCTGTGCGCTTCTGGCTCCTCACCGTTGTCACCGTTCTTGGTGTATGCCCAGAACTTCCCTCCTCCGAAGTCCATCTTCACAACCTTCGTAATATCGAGTCCCATGATCTTCGGGATGATGTTCTCGCAGAGTGCCTCTTCGGTGAAGCTCTCCATGCAGAGGATGCCGATCACGAGCGCGATCCGGTCGGTCATGTTCTCGCGCATCAGTGCTGCGGCGTGTGCCTGACAGGGAACGCCTACGACCGCGATCTTCTCGTACTTCGCCATAGCCTCCTTTAACTGGGAAAGAACAGGCGCAGATGTGTACTTTGTGCCCTTGGACAGATCGACATCTGACGCCTTCGTCAGTATGAATGGCTCGATCTTCCAGTCCTCATCCCGCTTGATACCAACAGCACAGTCGATCTCGCCCTGCTCAAAGAGCGATTTGAGTATTGCTGATACGACAGCACCGTCCTGACCCTCCAGCTCACTCTTTCCTCCTCTGAAACTGCGGACGTTGTCAAACTCGTCTGTCGGGAACCCATCCACGACAGGACATACCCTTGAACAGGTCAGACAGTCCTCACAGACCTCACATGCTGCGCCGTGAACATAATAAGTCAGATTATTGGGATCGCGTCTCTCTGCTTCGAGGTCTACGTGGACGGCGTTTAGGGGGCATGTTGCTTCACATGCCCCGCAAGCCGCGCAGACGCCATTTTCAATGACCTCTACAATCTTTGGCGGCAAATCACTCAGCCTCCAATGATCTCCTTTCCGATCAGTTTGATCGCTTTCTCTTTGTCAGGACCAATCGGCGATCCTGCCACCACCTGTGTAACACCCATCTTCATGAGCTCGTCGATTCTTGCCACACAGTCAGCAGGCGTTCCGTAGATCGAGAACGCGTCCATCATCTCGGTTGTGACCGCTCCACCCATCAGGGTGCCGAAGTCGCCCTTCGCGATTGCTCCGCCGATGACATCGATCGCGCTCGGGTCGATGCCGTGTCTCTCAAGGACCATCGGTGGCGATCCTGCAACGATGAATGCAACAACGATCTTTGCAGCGTTCAGTGCCTTATCCACCTTCTTGTCGATCGAGAAGCATGCATAGGCGGTTATGTCGACGTCCTTTACGCTCCGCCCTGCGGACTCCGCTCCCTGTTTGATCATCTTCACAGCGACCTCAAAGTCCAATGGATGCGATGCGTTGATCAGTGCGCCATCAGCGATCTTTCCGGCGAGTTCAAGCATCTTTGGTCCCTGCACGCCGAGATAGATCGGGATATCTCCTGCGGAAAACGCCATCTGGGCGCCAGCGAGCGATACCTGCTCACCTTTTTGCGTGACCGCCTTTCCGGCAAAGAGTTCGCGCATTGCTGAAACAGTCTCTGCGGTGGTTGTCAGAGGCTTCACCCATTCGATGCCCATCTTATCAAAGGTTGCCTTGTCACCAGGACCGAGTCCGAAGACCGCACGTCCGCCCGAGATCTCGTTTACTGCTGCAATACTGGATGCTGCGACCGCCACGTTTCTCGTGTAGGGGTTCGTGACACCGCTTCCGAGCTTGATCGTGTTGGTGTTGATCGCAAGTATCGCAAGCGTGGTGTACACGTCACGGTTGTTGTAGTGGTCCGTGATCCACACGTTGTCGAACCCGTTCTGCTCAGCCATCTTCGTGTAGTGTGCTATCTTCAGAACAGGGTCGCTTGGTACAAATTCGATTCCATATGCCATGGTTCGTCCTCCCAAGTAGTATAGGGTTGGATTGATGGATGGTGTAATGGTTTAAAACCTTATTGGTGTTTGGGGTGCAAGCACAACCAGACCCCGCACATATCAACCATCCCACCGATGCCAACATCAACACGAGACCGGGGGCGGTCGCGGTTCTGTGTGGCGCCGTTACATCACTTAACGCGCTGATATTCATCCGGACGTGGCTACAGAACATCGAGCTGTAATGCTCCCGGATCTTCTCCCAATTATTTTTTGGCGCACGCATCAAACGTTGCAGGCAGGCACAAGCCCTGAATTTCCCATCAGATCCCTGTGATCGCATCCCGCT
Source organism: Methanosarcinales archaeon (assembly GCA_030672345.1). GTDB lineage: Archaea > Halobacteriota > Methanosarcinia > Methanosarcinales > Methanogasteraceae > Methanogaster_D. The sequence goes on from DAOVGO010000041.1 coordinate 6,896, forward strand.
TAAAATCAAAGACCGTGACCCTGTTCTCTCCCTCGTGGATATCAAGGCAGGATCCATCGTCGATTACCCCAACAACCTCTGCTGCAAGCCCGACGCCCTCAAAAAGCCGGATACATTCCGGAGGATCCTGTGTGGTCACCACATAACCGGTTGCCGGGTATATCTTGAGCCAGTGGAGGAAATCAACCCCGTCAGGACGTGGTATCGCAGTCAGATCGATGTTTGCGCCCTTACCGCTCGTTTCAAGAAGCATTCCGATCGTTCCGATCGTTCCCGGGTTGCTGATGTCCTTTCCGGCGGTCACGATGCCAGCCTCGGCGAGCGTCTGCATGACCATGAACTTCTCGCGGACGCTTGCAGGCGTCTTCATCGTCGTGCTGTCCCATGAATAGATCGAGTTCTTCCCGACCACTCCGTCAAGGTCGTAGGCAAGAACGATGGAGTCTCCTGCCCGCGCAGTGTCACTCCTGATCACTGCATCCCGCTTTGCGATGCCGATGATGGCAACCGAGATCGAGGTGTATGGCATGTCAGGATGCACATGCCCGCCAACCATCGGGACGCCGAACTTCGCAACCCCGTCCCTGATTCCGCGGATCATCTCTGAGAACACCTGATCGTCGCCGGTTGAGAGGATGTTGACCATGCCTATCGGGCGCCCGCCCATCGCTGAGATGTCGTTCACATTCACAAGGACTGCGCCGTAACCCGCCCACCACGGGTCAGCAAGCATCCTGCTCCAGATACCGTCCGCAGCAAATAAGAGCACATCATCGCCGCCGATGTCGATGATCGCCGCGTCGTCGCCGATGTCGGCGATGCAGTCCGTATACTCGGATCGCACGGTTTTAAGGATCTCTGCGATATCGGCGATCGTTCTTTTCCGTGTCACGCCCTCGAAGTTCCTGATCTCTGAAGCGATGGTCTCGATGTTCATGTCGGCACCTGTATGATCTGCACGCGCGGTGGATCATAATAAAGGTGTGGGAGCGGTCATAAGCAATCGACATCTTTAAATGAGGTCTGTGCAAAAAGGTGTCTGTTCTCACCCTATCACAGAAGCGGGGGTAGCCAAGCGGTCAACGGCGACAGACTCAAGATCTGTTCTCGAAGGAGTTCATGGGTTCGAATCCCCTCCCCCGCATCCTCTGCTTTTTAATGGTGATTGTCATGACGTTCTCACCGGTGCTGGCATCAAAAGCCCTGTGGCAGCTCAGGGTCAGAAAAAGACCCTTTGTCCTGTCTCACGGGATCAATGCAAGATGTAATCTGCAATGCAAGTTCTGCGAGTACTGGAAAGAGGAAGGGGACGAGATGGATACCGAAGAGGTATTTGATCTCCTTGATGAAGCCAGATCGTTTGGGATAACGGTCTATAATGCATGGACTGCTGAACCACTCATGCGAAAGGACCTATCAGAGATTCTCGAGCACGCTCACGACATCGGGATGATAACATCGCTCATAACCAATGGGAAACTTCTGAAAAAGAGGATTCATGATCTATCTGACCTTGATTACCTGTCAATCTCTGTTGATGGTATAAAGACGTTCAAAGAGATAAGGGGCATCGATTTTGAGGATGTGCTGGATGGGATAAAGGAAGCAAAGCATGAAGGTCACAGCATTCTCCTGAACTGCGTCATCAGCAGAAAGAATCTGGATGAACTCGCAGAACTGGTTCATCTGGCACGCGACATAGGCGTATTCATCTCGTTTGAACCGATCCACGAATTCAGCGGGATTGGAGATGATGTATGGGACGAACTCGGGATCAGGGATATGGCAGCCTATAAAGATGCGGTCGATCAGATCATCGAACTTAAGCGAGATAATTTCCCGATCATCAATTCTCTGACGTATCTTTCGATGGTAAAGACGTTGAAACCGACTTTCAGATGTCATGCCAGTGATATCGTCCTTCATGTCACTGCTGATGGCAGGATCGAGAATTGCCGGGTGAAGAGGGTTCATCTGGGCGATGTTGGCGATGGGATCGCAAATGTCTGGAGATCGTCAGAAGCGATACGGAAAAAAGTAGCGAGAGAGTGTGAGGGCTGTCTGTTCTTTGGATATGTTGAAAACAGCCTGTTATATGATTTTAAGCCAGAGGTAATGGCGCATTACGAGTGGATGTAATGATCTTCACCACCGCATCATCCGCCTCATCACCCCGATTCGGATTTCATGTACTCTCGCAGAAGAACGGTGGCGTAGCAACCTTTTGGCAGAAAAAACTCGGCAGTCGCACACAACCCGCTACCAATCCCGCCATCAACCACATCAAAAACCGGATCCGCGTCTATCGCGACCGCCCGGTGCCCGCCTCTCGAAGCAAGCTCTGGCATCTCCGCGATCCCAAAACTGCTAGTTAATTCATGAATATCGAGCCCGAGATCAGAGATCACTCTCTGTTCGATCTCGCTCGTCAGTTCTGATGCGTGCCCGATCAGCGAATGGGTCACCCACGCACGTCTCCTGCTGACAAGGTTGTTGATGCCATCGATGGTTGCCGGTGTCACGATATCGGTCTTTGAAGCGTCTGGCAAGCCATTTTTGTCTCTGAAGCATACAACATCGCCTTTTAGCGCCTGATTCAATGGGATGCCCTCTGTTATGCGATAACTCAGGATTTTATTGAATATAAATGATTGATATGCGTGTATAAACATCTTTGTGAGATTTTTTGGCAGCACACGGAACGCGCCAATATAATCATCAGGATATCTGACCAGATGGTTCAGCATTGCACGTTCGTAACGCAGATGATCCGGAAAACTGCTCAACGCCGCTTTAAAATCGTGAGCACCCCTCGCACTCCACGCATCCCACAGGCATCTGCGAATTTCAGACGATCGGTCGCCCGAAAATGGCTTTGCAATATATGCCATAGCAGCACCCTCAAAATCACCTGAAACGATCAGTCTGCCGACCTCGTGCGTGATCGGTCGGATCGTTCCGAACCGCTGCGTGCCATAGAAATTCGGCATGCCTCCCGCGGATTTGAGTTCGCGGGATATGCTTTCGATGCGTTTCACCACTTCTTCCCGGTTGCCGCATCCTTCGTCGAGGTCTCGTATGACAATCCTAAATTTGTTGCCCCGAAGGTCGCCAAGACTTATTTTTTTGTTCGACCGCCCGATGATCTCAAGCTCGACATCCGGTATACGGACGTCAGGAATTTTCGCCTCTATGGCACGATCCGGATCCCAGATACTGATTCTCTGGATGGTGACCGCTCGTTTGTCCTTGGTGCCCGCCCATCCGAATCGGGTTCTGCTGACCTTAAAACGCCTTGACAGATCCCTGATCAGGTGATTGGTGTCCCAGTTCTTCTTTGTGAGCTTTACGATGAGATACTGCCCGCTTGTGCTTTCTCGCGGGTCCTGATCCCAGACCTCGGTGACCTGAAAGTCGCAAGCATCCGAGCGGATCGTGCCACCGATGCCGCTTGTTTTTGTGAGGTATGTATCGATTCCGACGAGGGAATTAGTTGGTGATGGTGATGTCATTATGCTCGATCTCTCATAAGAAACGCAATAAAACCGGATTTCATCATCCCGGCAGCTATCATCTCTTTAAAATTTTAGCTCCCCCGGCAGCGCCGATATGCACCTCATCCACATTCAGAAATATCCCGTGCTCAATTGTGCCAGCAAACGCGTTGATCTCGTGATTCAAACGCTCCGGATCATCGATCGCGCCAAAATCGGCATCGATTACGAAGTTTCCATTGTCTGTGACCACAGGACCGTCCTTGCGCGCTGCCATCCGGAGGCATGGTATGCCGCCTATCGCACGCACCTGTGCATCAACCACCGTCACTGCGCAGGGCAGGACCTCGATCGGGACGGTGTGGTTGAGTCCGGGAACCATCTTCCCTTCGTCCACCATCAGCACCACTCTTCTTGCAGCCTGAGCGACCACCTTCTCTTTCGCGTGCGCCGCACCCCCGCCCTTGATCGCCACAAGATTCCGGTCGATCTGATCCGCGCCATCGAGCACGATGTCGATCTCCGGGTGCTCCAGAAGTGTTGTGACCGGTATCTTCTGCCGCAACGCAAGCATCTCTGACTGGTACGATGTCGGTATGCCCAC
>DAOVGO010000001.1 GCA_030672345.1 Methanosarcinales archaeon
CTCATCAGGAACAAGAATCTGGATGATATCTGCCTGTGCAGACGCCTCTTCTATCGTCGCCGCCTTCAAGCCGTCATTCTCAATCCGTGCACGTTCCTGCTGTATCCATGGCTCATCGCCCGCCTTAACCCCGACGATCACGTTCAATCCGGAATCTTTTAGATTCTGCGCCTGTGCGTGACCCTGGTTCCCGTATCCGATCACTGCGATCGTCTTACCATCGAGAACGCCAAGGTCGGCATCATCATCGTAATATATCTGTACCATTTGTTTACCTCGTTGCTATCCGTTGATCTAAATGGTATTAATCCTTTTCGATATTCTGGAGGGTGTCTCGTATGTGGGGCTGGAACGTTGGTTTTCAAGGTGTCTTTTGAGGGGGGCGGGGTAAACCTGGATGGTAGGTTTTGAAATGAGTTGATCATTTACCCAATTTTTTATAACACGCGTAACAAACAGGTTTTGCTACAGTACTACTATATTCAGTTCCACAAGCATGACAAAATTTCTCCGTATACTTAGGATTATTATATTTTTCCCAACTCTTGAAACATTTATGGCAAAGCGGTTTTTCGGGATTAAATTTTAAGTCATTTCCACAGCGAATACAAAAGCCCATATCTTTCTTCTGCTGTTTTTTGTTGATTTTTTTAGGAACTTTTTTGGATGCTGTAGGGGCATCTTTTTCTAATTTTTTTACTGAAAACTCGGGTTGCTGACTTGTTTGCAGGATTACCATCACTTCTTTGAAAATATCATTATATAAATCAGGATCCTTTTCTTTCTCAACTTTAATACCCATTTCTCGATTATTTTGTTGGGAATACAGATACAAGTTCATGGAGGCGATGATTGCGGTATTTTCATTTAAATAACATTTAGCGTGGAGATTTTCACAAGCGGAAATTTTAACACTGGTTAATTCTTGCAAGAAACTCATGTCTTCGGCATTTATTTTATTATCTTTCCTATAAACTACACGGATGTCGATTTTTCGTAAATCTCTTTCTGCGATTAGATGTTTGAGGCTACCTGCAATTTGGAGATAGGGACTCACCAAAAATAGTTTTTCATCTGAATTTTTAATTAATTCTTCAAGATTGTAGGATATTCCAGTAGTCGTTAAAAACTCTGCCATTTTTTACACCTCATTAATTTATTTTTGCCATTCCTCAGCCCAACCTTGCCACCCCCGAATGAATTCGGGGGCATCCGTGGGGGCGAACTTACCTTTTTCTTTCATACCTCTTTTACTTTTCTTTCAAGTGCTGTATATAACGGGTATGGTGTATGCGAAGTCCCGAACGAAATAAGGGATTTGGGCGGAGCGAAGCGGAGCCGCATACACCTACATCTTGTTAGGCGAGTGCGTTAGCACCGAAGCAAACGAATGTGAGCGGAGAATTGCTGATACACTCAATCTCTAATATTTTCTTTGAATTATAGATATTATTATATTCATTACTTGGGATATTTCACTTAATCTTGTGATTGCAATTGACCGGGCAACCCTATGCTTTAGTTCTAACTTCAGGAGGAATCCGTGGATGTTTTTTATCATCAAGAAATTCCATTAAATCTATTAAACTATGTTGAATCTGATATAACCTTGTCTCATTAGCACCATCAGATTCAGATAATTTCTTTATATCATTTTCAATTTTTTTGAACCATTTATAAAATTCAGGTTTTTGAAGATTTTCCACAAAATCATGGTAACCGATACAATCCAATTTATTATCTTTTTGATTTATCATCAATTCGCCTATTGCTCTTTGTTCAATTCTAAAAATTCTAAATTCACTTCCATAATAATCAGTCAAGAAAAGACCAGAAATTGATTCTAGTAATTTAGATAACTCACGGTTCTCTTTAACATTCCCTAGATCAAGAAATTGTATATCTCGCCGCAATATTTCTATCCAACCAAAATATTGAGCCATTACAAATAATGTGCTTTGAATCGTATATTCTCTCTCTTGGGTGGTACCATTAATCAAATATACCCATAGAAGATTTTGTTTGAGAATATTAAAAAATCTACTTTGAAGCTCAAATGCTGAACGTAAAAGCGGATCTCTATAACGTTTCATAATACTTTGAAGTTGTTCTGATTTTGTTTCAGCCTCTCGACTTCTTTCCAACTGATGTTTCAATATTTGTATATCTTGTGAAGCTTTATTTTGTTTTGCATTCAACTTTTTGGATGTATAATAACTTATCACTGCAGCAATAATTGTAGCTGAAATCACTCCAATTCCAGATATTATTGCAGCTATTATTGTATCCACAGCTCATCACCCATAAAAAAGTCACCAAACCCCGGACTTAAGTACGGAGCCTGCACACAGCGCTCTCGCGTGGACTTCGCCGACGTTCCGCATGTAATCTAGTTAGTAGCAAACCCGCGCATCGATCCTGACAGAGTTCTCCTCGTTCCATGGTGAATAAATTGAAACCAGCCCCATATAAAACCTCCGCCCGAGTGGGATTGTCAACGCCATGGTGGCGTGACAGCCCCGAAATTCGGGAGTGGCTGAAAACCCGGGGCAAGCCCTACCCGATAACCTGCATATCAGAAACACGCACCGTCGGTACAACGATATCTCCGACAGCACGAACATCTGTGCCGGCGCCATCGATATTCTTGAGCAGATCGAACACATTTCCAGCAATCATAATCGATTTTATTGGCTGTTTGACCTCGCCATTCTTTATCAGGAAAGAATTGCGGGCTTCCACCGAGAAATCCCCTGAATAATGGTTTGCGGTGTGTGCGCCGATCACCGAATGGACGAGCACGCCGTTCTCTGTTTCTGCGATCACGTCGCTTGCCGGGTATGTTAGCACAAGGTTGCGCACGTCGATGGACGGCGTTGTGCCATATCCTGAGCGCGTCGCGTTGCCCGTGCTTGCGATGCCCGCCTTTCCCGCGGTATACGTGTCATGCAGATGCCCTTTTAGCACGCCGTCTTCGATGATCACGGTCTTCTGGGACGGCGTTCCCTCATCATCCGACTCTGCGGTTCCGATTCCACCTGTGCGCAAGCCATCATCGAGTATGGTCAGTTCATCAGGGGCAACCTGAGCCCCGATCTCAGAAAGCATCGATCTGCCCTTCTGCACGTTATCAGCGTCCAGAGACGGGATAAACGCGTATTCAAGGATGTCGGAAATCGCAAGCGGTCCGAGCAGCACCGGAATTCTCGTTGTTTCTATGGCGGTGCCGTGCAGCGACTCTCTGGCAAGTCTGGCTGCCGCTCTCCCGATCTCGAATGCATCGATATCAAAACTTCTGGAGATGCCGAACTCGTGAGCGGTGGATATGGCTGCCCCGTCCTTCATGGTGCACTCGATGAAGAGGTGCATCAGCGTCCCATGCTCGGTATGCTCGATGCCGTTTGTGTTGAGGATATGGCAGGTGGCAGTCGAGATCGAAAGCCCGCCCGATGTCGGGATCGCACCCATCGACCGAACACCGCGGATCATATCGACTGCAAGTTCGACGCACTCTGATAGTTCGATCTCTGCGAGCGCCCGATCAAACACGCCCTGAACCGGCTGATACGACCCGGGTGCAGGAAGCGCCCTCCAGTCCGGATCCGGCTGGGATGCACGCGCTGACGTCGCCGCAAGTTCTGATGCACGCTTGACATCATCTTCATGATTTACGCTTGAGAATCCGACAGCGCCCGAGACGATGGCACGTATGCCGATGCCGCTTGCGAACGATTCTCTGGCATACTCGATATGATCGAGCTTGGTGTTGATGCTGACCGATCGGTCTGCGATGCAGTATGCTTCCGCTTCATCAGCACCGGCACGCTGCGCATATTCGACCGCCTGCGCTGCTATGGATATCATAATGAATCCCGTTCGTGCGGTGCTGGCATAAGGCTTTTGCATGTCACGACAGGACGTTTTGATCTCTTATCAGGCAGGTTGGACGACTTCGTGCGTGTCAGACAATTGACCGGTCAACGCCCGCGCCCGTGTCCAGACACATACCCATGCCGGCGTGACAATCCTGAACAATCAAAAAAATAAAAAATAAAGAGAAGGAATCTTCGCATTTCCGCCCAGAATCGTGTAGGGCTGATGCATTCCTTTAGTACCAGTCTTGGCAGGGGATATATAAATACGCGATCCAAGAGCGGGGTGAAAGTGAAATCGGTCGTTTTCGCCCGCATCTCTTGCCCACAAGTTTCTTATAACCGCCGCGGATAGTATGGTACACAAGTTACGGAGGATACAAACGATTGAAACAGCCCTGTGTTAACATCGGCATGGTCGGGCATGTCGATCATGGAAAAACCACGCTCGTGAGCGCGCTCTCCGGTGTATGGACAGATAAGCATAGTGAGGAACTGAAACGAGGCATCTCGATACGGTTAGGCTATGCAGATGTCACTTTCAGGCGCTGTCCAAACTGCGAAGAGCCGCTGTGTTACACCGTAGAAAAGAAATGCCAGCATTGCGGCGCAGCGACAGAGGAACTGCGCACCGTCTCTTTTGTTGATTCGCCGGGTCATGAGACCCTGATGGCTACCATGCTTTCAGGCGCTGCTATCATGGATGGCGCAGTGCTCGTGATCGGAGCGAACGAACCCTGCCCGCAGCCACAGACAAGGGAACATCTGATGGCGCTCGATATCATCGGGATCAAAAACATCGTAATCGTTCACAATAAACTCGATCTCGTGTCAAAAGAGGACGTGATCGAGCATTACAAGGATATAAAGAAGTTTGTTGATGGCACCGGTGCAGAAAATGCTCCAATTGTACCCATCTCTGCGCAGCAAGAGATAAACATTGATCTTTTGATTCAGGTACTCGAAGAAACGATTCCGACCCCTGTACCTGATCTTGATAAGCCGACACGCCTTATGATCGCGCGGTCGTTCGATGTCAACCGACCCGGCATACCCCCTGAAAAACTGACCGGCGGCGTGATCGGCGGCACGCTCAGTCAGGGTAATCTGCGCGTCGGTGACGAGGTCGAGATCAGACCCGGGCGGCGGGTCGAGCAGATCGGTAGTGTTCGGTGGGTGCCGATCACAACAGAGGTCACAAGCATTATCTCGGGCGGGAAAAAACAGAAAAAAGCGACTCCCGGTGGACTTCTTGCGATTGGTACGAAACTGGACTCGGCAATGACCAAAAGCGACCAGCTCACCGGTCAGATTGCTGGCAAACCCGGTACGCTGCCCCCTGTCTGGGATGTGTTCGAGATGCGCACCACCCTCCTCGATTGGGTTGTCGGATCGAGCGACAGCACCGAGGTCGACACCATCCGCGCAAACGAGCCACTGATGCTGAACATTGGAACCGCAACCACAGTCGGCATCGTCACGGGCACGCGCGGCGATCATGTCAGCGTCAAGCTAAAACGTCCCGTATGCGCCGAGATCGGGGCACGAGTTGCGGTATCAAGGCAAATCGGAGCCAGGTGGCGCCTGATCGGGGTTGGCGAGCTGGTTGGATGAAGATCGTTCTCGACACCAATGCGCTGATGGCGCCGGTGCAGTCGGGTGTCGATATCTTTTCAGAACTCACAACGCTTGATTTTGATGAGTTTATCGTGCCGTCCGGCGTGGTGCGTGAACTGGAATGGATCGCGTCATCTGGCAGGGGTGCTGATCAAAACGCTGCCCGCGTTGCTTTAGCCCTGTTAGACCGGTGCAGGATCGTCGAGACAGACGGAAACGTCGATGACGCCATTCTCGGGCTTGCAACCGGGACGGATGCTGCTGTTCTGACTAACGACGCTGAACTGAAGGAGAGATTGCTCGATAATGGCGTAAGCGTCGTCTATGTGCGGCAGCGGAGTTATCTTGTCAAAGTGCCGTGAAGCGCCCTCATTTTCGAATATGTTCAAAAGCGGTGCTCTCGCGTCTATACTGTCCGGAATCGTGCAATCCGGAATTGAGCACCACCTGAAATCAAATCCACTTCCCAATCACCAACCTATTTTCGGAGCAAACGCAAAGGAAGCTCCTCTGGGATCGGGGCGCATATCAATCTATGTATCTATGCATCATCCTGCCTCTGATCACGGTGTGGCGGACGCGCCTTTATGCCTTTATATCAGCCGAGAACTTAAGTCACGGCAGACACGCCTGCGCCGCATCGATTCTATCAACAATCCCTGCCAGTCTGCCCTCATCAACCACAGAAAGCCTCCCAACATCCAGTTTGAGCATCATATCGATGGCTTCGGAAACAGGTGCTGCAGGAGAAATCGTGTATGCAGGAGTGTTCATGATTCTTTCGACAAGCGGAGATTGCTTTGCCCTGGTTCCGCCCTCGTCCTCCAGTCCGATTCTTGCAAATCCCGCCTTGATGATATCATACCTTGTGACCATCCCGATCAACGCCCTCTTTGGGGATAGGACGGGCAGTCCTGTGTAATCCGATTCAAGCATGGTTGACCACACCTTTGCGATCCGATCCTCTGGCAGGCATGTCACGACCTTCTCGGTCATGATATCGCGCACCACCAGATGCGCTCTTGGATGTAATTTCTTCAGGAGGTCGGTGGTACTCAGTATCCCAACAAGAGTCTGATCATCGATGGATCTGATTACCGGTACCCGGCTCAACCTTGCATCGACCATCGCCACGCAAGCCGCCTCTACATCGGTATCCGGAGTTATGGCAGGACTTATGGTTACGAATCCACGCACGGTCACACCTGAACGGGCTGACGAAATATGCATCACATCCTGATCCGTTAATATCCCGAGCACACGCTTGAATCGTTCATCCTCGACAACAGGAAGACTTCGGAGATGACGATCGCGCATGATCTGACGTGCGTGTGTTACGAAATCGTCTGCTGTGACGCACGCAACCTCTTTTGACATTATATCGACAACAGTCATATCAACCTCCAACCTGATCACGATTATCTGTCTGGTACAGGTATATACATAAACCAATCGATGGATGTGGGGTTGTAGAGTTACTCTGGTACCTGGGAATTGACAGCCCCGTGCAAGCGAAATACGTATAGTAGTGTTGAAGCCTGGGTCTTAACGACTTTCCCCGAATACCCTGAACTACCCCAAAGCCCCTCATACCACACGACCATCCCCGAGCACCGCCGGCGTTGCGTGACGGTCCCCGAAGATATGGCTTGCTGCCGGAACAGCCACATCTCTGCCCTCGCATAAATCGCTAGGACACCCGGGAACCAACATCTTATTAAAAGCGTGATAATACATTATCACAGAGGTTTACTGAGGTTATGTCGCATGACACGAAATATCAGGGTGGAACCACTCAGACAGACGCCGCTTGAGAAGCAGGAGATCGAACTTGTGGAGCGGAAAGGCATCGGACATCCGGACAGCATCGCAGACGGGCTTGCAGAGGCGGTCAGCAGGGCTCTCTGCGTCGAATACATAGACCGCTGCGGGGCTGTTTTGCACCACAATACCGATGAAACGCAGATCGTTGCTGGCAGATCGTACCCAAAATTCGGTGGCGGAGAGGTAGTCTCACCAATCTATATATTACTGGTCGGCAGAGCCACAAAGGAGTTTGACGGCGTGCATATTCCGACCGATACCACTGCAATAATGGCAGCACGAGAATATCTCGACGAAACGATCCTTAATCTGAATGTAAACCGCGATATCATCCTTGATTGCAAACTCGGCGAAGGGTCGTCCGACTTAAGGGACGTATTCCACAGGAAGATGCCGGGTGCGAACGACACATCATTCGGTGTGGGGTTTGCGCCGCTTTCAGAGACCGAGCAGATCGTATACCAGACCGAACGGGAACTGATGGATCTCCGGAAGAAGATTCCTGCGATCGGGGAGGATACCAAGGTCATGGGGCTGCGTGAGGGGGATAAGATCACGCTCGTTATCGCATGTGCCATGGTCGGGCGGCATCTCGATGATCTCGATCATTACATTAGTGTAACAGAGGAGTTGCGCGATCACATCGCGGATCTGTCATGCGAATGCACGGATCGCGAGATAAATGTGCTGATCAACACTGCAGACAACATCAAGAATGGATCTGTCTTCCTGACCGTGACAGGCACCTCAGCCGAGATGGGCGATGACGGTTCTGTCGGGCGCGGCAACCGGTGCAACGGTCTTATCACGCCGAACCGACCGATGAGCATGGAGGCTACGAGCGGCAAGAACCCGATCAACCATGTCGGCAAGATATACAACCTACTCTCCAATAAGATCGCATCCGAGGCGGCTGAAACCGTGGATGGGATCGAGGAGATCTACATCCGCATCCTATCAGAGATCGGAAAGCCGATCGACCAGCCGCTTGTTGCAAATGCCCAGATCGTTTCCGCCGAAGGAGCGAATCTGGAGACCATAAAATCAGAGGTCGAGGCGATCATCGACCGATCACTCGAGAACATCACCGATATCACCAGACTGGTCGCAGAAGGGAAACTCGCTACGTTCTGATGTTTCGAAGAGTCCGGAGATCCCTGATATGCATCACGATGTTCGCAATCTGTGCATCACTGGCATCGGGTGCCGTGGTGCACGGAACCACGTATGAATGGTCAACGTTCGAGCCGCTCGAAAACACAATCGTCGAGGTGAACTCGACGCCGCCGCAGTTTCTGGTGGCATCTTCCGGAAGTTACTCGTTTGATCTGCCTGAAGGGACGTACACGATCCGTGCTGAGTATTATCAGGGGAATCTGCTCGAATATTATGCCGAAGAGAATATCACGATCGTCGGAGACGGTGATTTTGTGCTCGATCTCCTGATGTTTCCGCCGATCGAGGAAGAGTTCCTGTACGAGGACATCAATTTCAGCGATGATCTGTATGACTACGAAGAGCCAGATAAGATCGCCGGTGAAGATGAATCTCTTGTATCGCCGGTTGCAATCACTATCTTTTTCATTCTGATCGTTGGATGCGCTCTCTTCGTGTGGAGAAAGAGGAGGAATAAAAGCGGTGCGAAGGGGGCGGGAGGGGAAGATGATCGATACGAGCCTCCTGAGCCGGAGCCTGAATTCGATGAAGATGGGTTGGAGCGATCAGAGGAATCTGGAGGGTTAGAGGAGTTTGATATCCCATCCGATCTTCAGGAGGTGCTCTCGGTCATCAGGGATGATGGCGGAAGAATTGCCCAGAAGGAATTAAGAGCGCGGCTTAAGTATTCGGAAGCGAAGGTGAGTCTGATGATAACCGATCTCGAGGATCGGGGATTGGTCAAGAAAGTGAAGAAGGGCAGGGGAAACGTGATTATACTTAAGGGAATGTGAAAAAATTGTATGGATTTGCCCTCCGACCACATCCAACTCTTTCAAAGGCTATCGATTCCATACTTCCACGTTGTTCTGCGGACTTAATGCAACAGGCGTTACCATCCGCGCATTATGAGAGTCAGGATTACCCAGAACGTATGGGGTAGCCACAAGGGCAACCTGTGATGCGACTTCTTGTCGACAGATGTCAATCTGCGGTTGGTAGAATTGGAAGAAACCAGTGTAAATCAGAAAACAATAACAAGTCTCTGCTCCAGAATAACCCCCTAGATGAAGGACCCGGTCAACAACTTCGAGATTCCGCCTGAATGGATCAGGCGCGCCGCGATACCGAAAGGCGAGTTGAAAGCAGGCATAGCAAGCGGCAGACTCGTCCTGCTCTCGGACGGTTCGGTGCTGCGGAGGGGTTATACCACCGGAACGACCGCCGCTGCTGCGGCAAAGGCGGCGGTGCTCTCGCTTGGGCGTCCTGTCGACCGTGTGACGGTTCCAACACCGGCTGGCATCGACGCCGTGCTGGACGTGAGATCATCGGCTGGCAGGGCATCAGCGACAAAGGATTCTGGAGATCACGGTTTTGATGTCACAAATGGGATCGAGATCGTCGCAGAAGCCCGCGAGTGCGAGTCTGATATCATATCGATCAGGGCAGGCGCGGGTATCGGAGTCAAGAAAGGGGTGCCTGCAATCAATCCGGTGCCAATGAGGCAGATACGCGCCTCAATCGAGGATGCAGTGCGCAAGGTCGGCATATCTGGCGCGGATGTTGTGATATCTGTTCCGAAAGGCAAAGAAATTGCAGATCAGACGCTGAACAGCCGGGTCGGGATCATTGGTGGAATATCCATACTTGGAACCACCGGTTTTGTCGAACCATGGAACGAGCATCTTCTTGAGACGAAACAGGAATTGATCAGGGGTTCGGATCGTGTGGTGCTGACCACCGGGCGCATCGGCATGAGGTACTCGAATATGCTATTCCCGGATTACACGGTTGTCATGGTTGGAAATCGGATTTCAGAGGGGATCGCGGCGGCAAAAGGCGAGGTCGTCCTCTGCGGGCTGCCCGGACTGATCCTGAAGTGGGCTGACCAGGATATACTGAAGGGGACTGGGTTTCTCACGATAAAAGAGATGATCGAAGAGGATCCCGCGAATATACGGATCAATAACACACTTGACAGTGCAAAAAAAAACGTTCCGGGTGTGCGCATCGTATTGCTGAACCTGGACGGCTCAACGCTACGAGACACATACCCATGAACCAAACGTTAAAAATCCTAGTCTGCTACGGCTGCGATTGCAAACCGCCTCATAACCTTATCAACTCTGATTTTAACAGCGTCTCCGACCTTCGTGTTTGGCACAAAGATCACGAAACCCTGCACACGCGCTATTCCGTCTCCTTCTCGGGCAACATCCTCGATGGTGACATCGTAAGTCTCGCCCTCGGAAACTGGCGCATCGTAGCTCTCTTTTCTGAACAATTCTATTTCTCCTTCTTTGGTTTTTAATCAGCCAACTTAAAAAAGCACACACACGGAATCGAGATGCTCGGATTCCACAAGCCGCATCGATAAGTCACTTGATTAATTGTAGATGGATACTGCCACTATATTAACCTTGTTGTGGGCGCGTGGGCTTGACGGATTTGCGCGGGCGCCACCAAAATCTCTGACCATCAAACACATCCGTCTTTCTGCCGTGACTTGATTAATGGTGTTTCCGGACGCCAGGCATCATCCATGGTTTTTTGGTGCACACCAGATCAGAGCATCTCCACCAGCGCTGACATGCGCACCCACGACTGCATCCAGCAGATGCTCGTACTCATCCTCGTCAGCAAAATGGAGATGCGCCGCGCATGAGCAGTCGGTGCACCCGAACCCATTGATAGGCTCGCATGCAGCACCGATCCCCCTTGCGATGGCGCATTCGAGGTTCTGATCGGTTGGCGATACCACGGCGCATCGAAACGATGTCTCAGGAAGCAGATAATCGATGTGCCACCGCCGCGTCGTGTTCCTGCCGGATGATACGTCGATATGCCGACCGATCCGTTTGAAGCCACCAGCCCCGCGTGCTGAGCCTGTGTATGCGTAAAACCCCCTCTTCAGATGTAAACTACCGAGTTTCCCGACTTCTTTTGCGGTATCATCGTGCATCTGCAGGATCAGCGTATAAATCCCTTTGTTATAATTCAGCCTCAAAATCCTCTACGGTGTGATTGAAATCCATTTTACCATGTAAGGAGAGGATCTGCTTTGTTAAAAGCCAGTACACCATCGCAAGTGCCTTTCTCCCCTTGTTGTTGGTTGGTATCACCAGATCCACATTCGAGGTCGAGTTGTTGGTGTCACAGAGCCCGATCACAGGGATGCCGATGCTGACTGCCTCGGTGGTTGCCTGCGCATCGCCGATCGGGTCGGTCACCAGAAGGATATCAGGCTCGATATAACCCGCATACTGCGGATTGGTCAGCGTACCCGGCACAAACCTGCCCGCGATCGCGGTCGCGCCGACCAGCTTTGCAAACATGCCGGCAGGGCGCTGCCCGTACTGACGCGCCGATACGGCAAGGATGTTCTGGGGTGGGTACCGTGCCAGCAATTCGGATGCTGCGCGGATGCGCCGATCGGTATTCTCCACGTTTAACACATACAGCCCGTCCGAGCGGACTCGATAGATGAACCGCATCATATCCCCTGTCTTCTGCTGGGTACCGATATGGATTCCGGCAGCGAGATACTCTTCGAGCGGTACGATCGATTCGTATGTTATTTCTTCATTCTGTCCATTGTTCTGCTCGTCCAAGCGATTCACCTGTGGGTATTTACGGAGATTGTATCTATCATATTCATTTCTGTGATATCTGTAGGATCAATGGATAAATACTTTGTCACCGATCTTATGACAATGCGCAAAGGAACATATCATCCGAACAGACCGGCTGCGGTATGGAGATCCCACGATCGACTCACAGATGGCGTGATTCGGTCGCTGACCATGATTCTTCGAACACGCGGCTGTTACCGGTCCAGGGACGGGCAGAGCTGCACGATGTGCGGCTTTATCAGGGACAGCGCACCGGTCCCGCCGTCGCCTGAAGATCTGGTCGCCCAGTTTGAGGATGCGATGGCACGCCGCCCGGAAGGCGAGTTCATGGTGAAGATATTCACGTCAGGCAGTTTTCTGGACGTCGCCGAGATGCCGCCTGCGGCAGGATTACAGATTCTCAGGCGGCTTGATGATGATCCGGACGTCATGAAAGTGTTGCTTGAGACAAGACCTGAATTTGTGACGCCTGAAACGATGGCTGCCTGCAGGCAGACGATTCACAAAAAACTCGAGATTGCGATCGGAGTTGAGACGAGCAACGACCGTATCCGATTGGATTGCATCAACAAAGGATTTTTATTCAAGGATTTTGTTCGCGCAAGCAAGATCGCTCACCAGCACGATTCTACGGTCAAGGCGTATCTGCTTTTAAAGCCGCCGTTCCTCTCAGAAGGCGTTGCGATCAGAGATATCATCAAATCGGTGCGTGACGTCTTGCCGTATGCAGAAACCGTCTCGATTAACCTGTGCAATGTCCAGAAGGGAACGTTCGTTGAAAAACTGCTAAGGCGTGGCGAGTACCGCCCGCCGTGGCTATGGAGTGCGATAGCCGTGCTGCGGCAGGCAAAAACAGAGAACCCTGATCTGATAATCACGTCCGATCCGGTCGGTGCGGGCTCAAGGCGTGGTCCGCACAACTGCGGCAGGTGCGACCCGGACGTTGCCGCTGCGATCAATAAGTTCTCGCTCTCCCAGGACACAGGTGACCTGCGCGCTATGTGCGATTGCATGGAGTTGTGGCGGAAAACGGTCGAACTCGAGGATGTATCTTACGGCGCGCCGCTCGTGGGCTGAAATATCATCTGATGAATCGTTTTTAGGTTGCGTGGAGATCTTATGAGGATCATTTGAGGATCATACCCGAAACTGCATCCTCATCGATCTCCACACCCCTGCTCCTAAAGAACCTGACGACATTGCGGATATCCCGCATCAGAAACTCCCTGGCATTCGGATGATCCAGCGTCACCGATTGCCCCATATCGATAAATACGACCTCATAATCATTCAGAAGGATGTTAAACTCACTCAGATCGGCGTGTACAAGGTTTTCTAGATATAACCTCCTGATATAGTCGATGGTGGTGTCAAAGATCTCCTGCGCCTGATCCGGGGTCAATGGCACCATGCGCAGTTGTTGCGCGGGAATCTCATCCTTTCCGATGAACTCCATCAGAAGAACGTTGTTTCGCGAGACAAACGGCTCTGGCACACGCACTCCTGCTGCACGCGCCTTCTTCAGGTTTCTCAGTTCCTTCTTCGTCCATGCGAAGACGATACTCCGTTTATCGTGCCTCACGCTCTTGAATCTTGGATCCCCGATTATATAGGATTGCATTGCGCGAAAATCGCTCGCGGCGATGCGATAAATCTTTATGGCAATCTCCCGCCCGCATCCGAGCGCATGAAAGACGTTTGCCTCCTTGCCTGTGCTGATCACGCCGCCGAGCGCGTCGATGTAGCCCCTGTTTGCAAGATGGTAGAGAGTCTTCAGTGTGGAAGTATCAAAAACTCCCTCAAAAGACTTTAAATCTTCTGAGTCCTTTATCCTGATCCGAAATTTGTCGATTTCCCGGTCGATTGTCTTTATTTTTTCTTCGAGTCTTGATCCTGACATGTTTTTAGGATGTGCTAAGAAAGGTATCCGCGACGCCTGAGCCAGTCGACCTGTGGTGCGGTATATCTCCAGATCACATCTGCCTTATCATCCTGAAAGTCCCATGGAACAATGATAACAATGTCGTTTTCACGAATCC
Organism: Methanosarcinales archaeon; assembly: GCA_030672345.1. Taxonomy (GTDB): domain Archaea; phylum Halobacteriota; class Methanosarcinia; order Methanosarcinales; family Methanogasteraceae; genus Methanogaster_D. Next base: position 14,140 of record DAOVGO010000001.1, read on the forward strand.
ATATCCGTTTCTTCATTCTTCCGGGTATCCGGGCAGTCCTCACCGTTCCATCGATACATCTGACCCTCAGATGGTTTGCGCCAAGCAGCTTTTCCACTGTTGCCAGAATCTCGCGGTCATGCTTGCGCGGGGTGCGTACGCGTCCTATCGGTGCTTCTGGCTTCTTCTGTTTACCCAGATACAACACCTCGATATATAATATCCCGTTGCATAGCTTCGCATTGTTGCTATATGTATATAAACATGCACAACCACCAATCAGCAATGAAGGTGATTCGTGACCCGATCCACGGGTACATCGAACTGGACGATGTGGCGCTGTCACTGGTCGATACGCCTGCAATGCAGCGATTACGTCGCATCAGACAGCTCGGATTGACCAGTTTTGTATATCCCGGTGCAAATCACACCAGATTTGAGCATTCGCTCGGCACATACCATCTTGCAAACTCACTTGCAGGGCGTATCGATGACACGACCGGGCGACTCGAACTGCGCGTGGCAGCCCTGCTCCACGACATCGGGCATGGACCGCTCTCACATGTGACCGAGAATGTCATCAAGCGGCATACCGGAAGGTCGCACGAGGATGTCTTCCATCTCCTCAGGGAAGATCAGGATCTGGGCGAGATATTCGATGAGAATTCGCTTGACATTTCAAGAGTTGCCAGTCACATAAAAGGTGAAACGAACCTCGGTGCTGCTTTGAACAGCGAAATCGATGTTGACCGGATGGATTACCTTGTGAGGGATGCACATTACACCGGCGTTCCGCTTTCGGTCGATCTGGTGCGTCTGATCCATGAAATGCGGTTTCTGGATGGGAAACTTGTGATTAACAGCGGTGGAATACGGGCTGCCGAATCACTGCTCCTCTCCCGGTTTATGATGCATCCGACGGTCTATTACCACCATGTAACCAGGATTGCAGAGGCGATGTGTGTGCGTGCGGTTGAACGCATGATCGAGGACGGGTTTGATGCGAAGAAACTCTCTGTGATGGACGATCAGGACCTTTTTGTGCAGATGCACTCATATCCCGGGTATCCCTCCGAGATCGCAGAGCGGCTGCGTGACCGAAGGCTATTCAAACGTGCAACTTATGTCGGGTTTGATGCCGTGAGCAAAGGTGTGCTCAAGCACCGGAACAAAATAAGGAGAATCGAGGCGGAACTCGCATCCGATCTCGGGATCGATCCCGAATACATCTTGATCGACATACCAAAGCCGCCTGATATCGTGGAGACCGGAGCCAACATCATGGTCGATCAACAGCTGAGACGCCTCCACGAGGTCTCGCACCTCGTTGCAGCTATCGGGCATGCACAGCAGGATAACTGGAGGATGGGCGTCTACACCCCGGCTGAGCATCGTGACGCGGTCAGACGTGCTGCAAATGGATTTTTCGGCGTGAAAAAACATAAGCAGTTCAGGCTGGATGAATTGATCACGTGAGGCAGATTACAAGAGGAATGAAAAATGGGTAGTGTCTCACCTCCCCAGAAAACACAAACCTTAACATCTAATCATGTAAACATGCATACGTTAACTACTGTGTATTGATTTAGAGGACGGAAATGACATGGATACCGCACCAAAAAAATACATCTATTTCTTCGGCGACGGAAAAGCCGAAGGCAGCGCGGAAATGAAGAGCCTCCTTGGGGGAAAGGGTGCAAATCTCGCGGAGATGACAAATATCGGCATTATGGTGCCGCCAGGGTTCACAATCTCCACAGAGGCATGCAAACATTACTATGCAAACGATGGAGAATATCCTGAGGGTCTGGAGGATGAGATCGCTAAAAACCTTGCTCGTCTGGAGGAGACCACGGAAAAGAGGTTCGGCGATGCAAAGAATCCACTTCTCCTATCGGTGCGTTCTGGTGCAGCCTTCTCGATGCCAGGAATGATGGATACCGTGCTGAATATCGGTCTGAATGATGAAAGCATGGCGGCGATTGCGGAGAAGACCGGGAACGAGCGATTTGCGTACGATTCGTATCGCAGATTCGTGCAGATGTTCGGAAACGTTGTTTTAGGGATGGAGCACAGCAGGTTCGAGCGAATTCTGGAGGAGAAGAAGGAGCTCCGCAATGCCGAACTGGACACGGATCTCGATGCGAACGACCTGAAAGATCTTGTATCGAAATATAAAGAGCTCATAAGAAAGGATACGGGCAGAGAGTTCCCTGAGGACCCGAGGGAGCAGTTGAGAATGACGATCGACGCCGTATTCGGATCATGGAACACGGATCGGGCAATAACATACAGAAATCTGAATAAAATTCCGCACGATCTTGGTACCGCGGTGAATGTCCAGGCGATGGTGTTCGGGAACATGGGGGACGATTCCGGAACCGGCGTCTGCTTCACAAGAGACGTTGCAACAGGAAAGAACGTGTTTTACGGCGAATATCTGATGAACGCGCAGGGGGAGGACGTTGTTGCTGGTCTGAGGACTCCTGCTACCATCGATGCGCTAAAGAAGGATATGCCTGAGATATATGACCAGCTCGACGCCGTGCGTGACAGACTGGAGAAGCACTACCGCGATGTGCAGGACCTGGAATTCACCATCGAATCAGGCAAGCTCTACATCCTGCAGACGAGAACCGGCAAGCGGACTGCCCGGGCTGCGGTGAAGATCGCTGTGGATATGGTGGGCGAGGGCTTGATCGACATGGAGACGGCTCTGCTCCGCGTCGATCCTGATCAGATCGATCAACTCCTCCACCCGATGATCGACCCGGAAGCAGAGGTGGATGTGATCGCGAAGGGCTTGCCAGCCTCGCCTGGTGCAGCAGTCGGAAAAGTGGTCTTCTCATCCCACAAAACGATGGAATGGGCTGAGAATGGCGAAAAAGTGATTCTGGTGCGGCTTGAGACATCGCCCGACGACGTTGGCGGGATGTACGCCTCACAGGGAATCTTAACAGCGCGCGGCGGGATGACGAGCCATGCTGCAATCGTAGGCAGAGGCATGGGCAAGTGCTGCGTCGTCGGATGCAACGATATCGCTGTCGATGAGGCTGCAAACCGTTTCACGGTCGGCGACCTCGTGATAGCCGAAGGCGACCACATCACGCTGAACGGAACAACTGGCGAGGTTATTCTCGGTAAAACTGACCTCATCGATCCTGAGATGACCGACGACTTCAGGACGCTCATGGATTGGGCAGTAAGCGTGAAGAGACTTGGCGTGCGCACAAATGCGGACACCCCGCACGATAGCAGGGTCGCAAGAGACTTTGGCGCGGAGGGCATCGGTCTCTGCAGGACAGAGCATATGTTCTTTGGCAAGGATCGGCTCCCGATCGTGCAGCAGATGATACTTGCAGGAAGTGAGGAATCGAGGAAGAAAGCCCTTGATAAACTCATGCCGATGCAAAAAGAGGATTTTAAGGCGATTTTCGAGGTCATGGAAGATCTTCCGGTCACAATACGATTGCTGGACCCGCCCCTGCACGAGTTTCTCCCGAAGACCGAAGAAGAGCTGGAAGAGACTGCCGCACGCATGAATGTGGGGATCGATGAGCTGAAGATCACCGTGCAGAGCCTGCATGAGATCAATCCGATGCTCGGGCACAGGGGATGCAGGCTCGGGATCACGTACCCTGAGATCTACCAAATGCAGGTGCAGGCGATCTTCGAAGCTGCCTGCGAGCTTGCAAAGGAGGGGGCTGGGAAGAAGGTGCAGGCGCACCGGGTCATTCCGGAGATCATGATCCCGCTCGTAGGGCACATAAACGAGCTGCGATTCACGAAGGAACGGCTCGTAAAGACCGCGGAGGAAGTGATGGAGCGTTACGGCACAGAGATCGAGTATCTGGTCGGAACGATGATTGAGGTCCCGCGGGCTGTTGTCACCGCCGACGAAATCGCAGAAGAGGCGGAATTCTTCAGTTTCGGAACGAACGACCTGACCCAGATGACATTTGGATTCTCAAGGGACGATATCGGGAAATTCCTGCCGTTTTACCTGAATGGTGATATTCTTGAGTCGGACCCGTTCGTGACAATCGACCAGTCAGGCGTCGGCAAACTCGTTGAGATTGGTGTTACGAAAGGGCGCAGCACAAAGCCGGACCTGAAGATCGGGATCTGCGGCGAGCACGGAGGCAATCCTGCGTCGGTTGAGTTCTGCCACCGCACGGGGCTTGACTATGTCAGTTGCTCGCCATTTCGGGTGCCTATAGCGATACTTGCGGCAGCACACGCCGCGATAAAGGAAAAGAAGGGTAATGCCGGAAGTTAAGAGAGTTCTACTGCTCTTAAAGAACATGGTCTATGAGAGCACAAGCCCGCTTGAGACCCTGCGTTTTGCAAAATACTACCGGAAGAAGGGGCTTGATGTCATGGTGATACTCTGGGGACCGATGGGTGTCGTGCTCGGGAAAGCGGGAAAACACCGCGGCGCACCTGTGTATGATGAGAAGGTTATGGAGTGCATCGAACACGGGGTGGTCTTCAAGTGCTGTCAGCTTGCTGCCGACATCATCGGGCTCGAGGAGGCTGAACTGATTCCCGGAATCGAGATGATCGAGTCGCATGTCGTCGCGGAACTGTTTCTTGAGTACCAGGGCGAGGGAGAGCTGATTATTAGCCTGTGAGGCTAACTGCGACACGATATGGGTGCTGCCTTGTATGATACTGGCGATGCTGGCAGTTGGTTTTTGTGGTTGTTCTAGATTCAGATCTTGCCTCCACCACGTCAGTTTTTAATATTTATAAAAACATAGTATTTTGATCTGCCCCAGATGGTATGCCAACCCCCCCAAAATAGTGCGCAACTTTAATTAAGCATCGGTCGAACAATCCTATCGATGAAAAGAACAAGCATATTACTGATTGCGATCGCAGGCATCTCGCTTCTGATGGCGGGATGCGTCAGCGATGAACTCACTCCCGAACAGCTCGCAGAGCAGATGCGAGAACACGGGAACAGTGTGCAGGAATATACCTATACCATGGTCATGACCGACATGATGAGCAACGAGACCAGGGTCATCGATCTTGCTTACAAGAATCCGGGCATGTTCCGGATAGAATATAAGGAGCCTGCCGAGGTTGCGGGTCAGTTGCAGGTCTCAAACGGCACATACGTATGGATGTACGACCCAATGAGCAATGTCGTCAGGACGGCAACGATCCCTGAGGATGCTCAGGCGAACGAAACCTTAAATGCCAGGTTCATCGAGGAACTGCTGAACACCCGCACCATCGAACCGCAGGGAAGAGCGGTCATCGAAGGACGCGGGTGTTATGTCGTCACGGCAACTCCGAAGGATGCGTACGTTGCAACATCGATGAGATTGTGGTTCGATAGGGCGACCTGGATGCTGCTCAAGATGGAAACCTCGCAGAACGGCAAACTGGTCATGAGAATGGAGTATAAGGACGTACAATTCGATGTGGAGCTCCCTGACAGCACATTCGAATTCGAGGTTCCAGAAGGCGCAACTGTCGAATCGATGGACGGCGCGACCGCTCCGCCTGAGATGACCCTTGAGGAGGCGCAGGCAGAGGTTACATTCGAGATCAAGGAGCCAGATCATCTACCGCCGGGCTACGAGAGGGGTATGATCATGGCAGTCCCTGTTTCGGAGTTTGACAAGGGTGTGATCATCACATACACTAACGCAACTGAAGAGAATGTGGTATCAGCCCAGCTCACGACCATCCAACTGATCGAAAGCCCGTACAATGAGTCTGCAGAGCGACCGGTGCCAGAGGGCGACGTCGAGACCGTCCGGATCAATGGTCATGACTGCACCATAACGACGATGCAGGGAATGATGGGCGAAACCCGGGTGTTGCAATGGGATGATGGCGAATGCGACTTTATGCTGGCAGGCGCGCTCGATCAGGAAGCGATGATAGAGATTGCAAAATCGATCTGATATCTGATCGCACCATATAAGCACCGCACGACAAAGAAACGTGAAACCGAGATGTAAGCAATCTCGGTTTGGTTTTATTCGAGCCATCGACATACGGTTGAGAGAGATGTATCTGATTTTTTTTATGGTATATACACTATAACCCCGCGCATGTTCCACACCATTTTACCACCACCTAACCCCATATTCAACTGTTGTATATCGACACCCCTCACCGTCCGATACATTTTCGAGGACACTCATAACCGGGACGCATTTCGCCTCGCGGAAAAAGACAACCTCATAGACGTCGAAATCGTTCGGACACTCCCCAAAGATTGGGAGGGGTGTATTTCTACGCATAAAGTTCAATAAGGTACGGTTTAGAGCGGTCATTTGCGAAAACATGGGATGCATTTTCTTTTAGGAGTCAAAAAACTTCTGAAAGAAAGTATCCTGCCGCATACGCAGATCTTGGTGGCGGAAAGGTCGGGAGCGGCACGATCGTGGTGCCAAGACTAAATCGATCGATCATCGGCATCGGTGACACAGACTTCAAATTTACAATATAGCAGTTCAGCTTTTCTTTGTTTTTATGCAGGCTCACATCTCGTCTGCGAACCTGTGCTCTCGCTGCCTTCGGCGATGCTTCGCATTCCCAATTCCGCATCGTTGTTGTGCAAAGGGAGTTTGGGACATTTCAATGCCATTAAGAGCTCCGACTTCTTACCCATGGTCTTTGCAATCCTGCCATCCAGAGACTGATACCCGGTTTTTGTGGGTCCCTGATGGGGTGCGTTACAATTCATCCGGATGAATGAACTCGTCTTCTGCAAATATCCGGTTTCATCGAGCAGGTTCTCCCGCGAACATTTAGGAGCAGGTAAAGCCATAATATGACCACCGATCAGACATGAAACTGAATTCAATCCAGTTCTTCACCAGCGCATCGATGATGATATCGATGATGCTCATTCCGGTTATTGCAAAGGATATCGGAGCCAATCGTATACAGATCGGCATTATCGTTGCCGTATATGGTCTGTGCCTGTTTATTTCGTCTTACATGTTCAGCAAGGCTGCTGATGCGTGGAACATCAAGAAACTGCTCGTGGCAGGTCTTGCGTTTTCAGCGGTCGCCTACTTTCTGCAGGTGTTCGCGGACGACCCGCTTGGTCTCGGACTGGCGCGAGGGTTCCTTGGAATCTGCATCGGCATGTACCCGGCAGCATTGATCATGCATGTCTACGGAGCGGGGCGGAGTATCGGCAAGTTCAGTTCGTTTGGCGCACTCGGATGGGCTGCAGGATTCTTTGTAGCCGGACTTATCGGAAACTATGACGTGATATTCATTGCCAGTTCTGTTCTCGTAATATTATCAGCCATCATCTCCATGCGCCTGCCTGATGTCGAAGTTCAGAAAATTAAGGTCGAATATATGTCGCTTGCCACAGTGAAGGCAAACTGGGACATATATCTGACATTCATGCTTCGGCATACCGGAGCCACAGCCGTCTGGGTGATTTTTCCGCTGTATCTGATCAGTCTCGGGGCAGACGAGTTCTGGATCGGTGTGATATACTGTATCAATCCGCTGGCGCAGTTTTTCATAATGCGGCGGCTCGGTGGCAGGGATATGGCATCGCTCGTGAGATATGGGTACCTTGTGTCGGTGGTCGCGTTCTTAAGTTTCATCCCGCCGACGACTTTTTATTATATAATACCGGGCATGATTCTGATCGCTGTTTCGTGGTCGTTTCTGTATGTTGGGTCCACCGAGCTTCTGCTCAGCCGAAACCAGGACAAGGCGACAGCCGCGGGTCTGATCACCTCGGTGATCAGTCTCTCATCGGTGGTGGGTTCCCTGCTCGGGGGCGTCGTCTCGCATTACTACGGATTTGTCGCGGTGCTTGTGCTTGCAGGGGGCTTAAGTTTCATCAGTTTCCTGATTCTGGCAGTTCGGGTCGCCCCTGATTCGTCGATTTCAGGATGAGAGGGGGTAGTGCTCACTTTCACCCTACTTTCCGGGGGATTTACGTGGGGGCGGCGATCATTTCGTGAACCACGAAAAAAACAAATACATAGCAGGACAGAACAGGTGGTGACATGACCATCTACGAACTCGGCGAGACCGCAGTCGTTTCACAGATCATCCGGCACCTGAATATCGAATTTGAGGACTGCGCCATCATGGACCTCACAGATACCGAATATCTGGTAGTTACCACCGATATGTTCCACAGAGAGACCGACTTTCCTGACGAGATGAGCGCATGGCAGATCGGGTGGATGTGCGCCGCAGCCACACTCAGCGATATTGCCGCGATGGGTGCGCAACCGCGGGGCATGCTCGTATCGATGGGTCTGCCTGACATCGAGTCTGCATTCGTTGATTCGATGATCGACGGGATGGTTGCGTGTGTCCGCAGGTGCGGCACAAAAATCATCGGCGGGGACACCGACTCGCATCAGGAACTGACGATCTGCGGCACGGCGCTCGGATGCGTATCAAAGGACCGGATCCTGCGCAGAAGGGGTGCAAGCGCCGGCGATCTGGTCTGCGTCACCGGGTGTCCCGGCATGGCGGGGGCTGGCATGGCAGCACTCGAGAAAGGGCTCACTGAACAGGGAATCAGGGATTCGATCGCCGTAAAAAAATTCTTTGAGCCGATTCCACGCATAGAAGAGGGGATAAGGCTTGCAGAATCGGGCGTGGTCACCTCGATGATGGATAACAGCGACGGACTTGCGTTATCGCTGCATCAACTGGCAGAGATCAATGGATGCGGCTTTCGGATCCGGGCGGACATGCTCCCGGTACTGCCAGAACCGGACGGATCGCTGGATCTGGCATTGTACACTGGCGGGGACTTTGAGTTGCTCTTCACCGTGATGCCAGACAGACTCATAGACGTCATGGACGTATATGAACTGGCCGTGATCGGCGAGGTGACCCGGGCTGACGATGGCATACTCCTCGAAGACGACGGAATCAGAGAGATCGAACGAAAAGGTTATCGATCATTATGACCGCTAAATAACCATAATGCTCACGATATCCAACATCTCGAGGGTGTTTGAGTCAGAGGCTGGGACGGTCGAAGCACTCCGGAATATCAATCTTGAGGTTCCTGACAAGGAATTTCTCTGTTTCATCGGTCCGTCCGGCTGCGGCAAAACAACGCTGCTGCGGATCATCGCAGGGCTGGACCAGCCCACGTCCGGCGAGGTGCTGCTCGATGGCAGGGTCATACGATCCCCTGATCCAAGGCAGGGTATGGTATTTCAGGAGTATTCACTCTTCCCGTGGAGGACGATAATCAACAACGTCGCCTTTGGACTGGAGATCAAAGGTGTTCCAAAGGATGAACGGTACGAAATCGCACGAAAGTACCTGAGAATGGTCGGATTGCACGAATTCGAGCGCAGCTACCCTTACGAACTTTCGGG
>DAOVGO010000025.1 GCA_030672345.1 Methanosarcinales archaeon
CCGCCTCACCTCACCGATGTCAGCTTCACATCCTTGTAGCCGTGCGAGACATCGGGCTCGATGACATATACACCGGTCGTCGGCTTCTTGCCATAGAGTATCATTGTATTATTGCATTTATCGAGTTTTAAATGCATATCAGAGACGTCTGCGAGCGTTTTCTTGATTCCGGGAGCGGTGCCATCGCCACACATCGCGATCGTCAATATTCTGTTCGCAGCACTATATTTTTTCTCTGAAATGATCGTTTTTTTGAGGATTTGCTGGTCAAGCATCGTTTCAAGGATCCTGTAATCGACGATCTTCACAACTTTCCCTCCATATTCTACCTGTAGTTTCTGTATTTCTTTATCCAGTATGTTGGAGTCACTTGAAAAATGATCCCTATCATAACTGACGACAAAATCCTCTGTTATTGGCTCTTCGGGATTTTTTTCGGTTACAACCCTGAATGATTTCAGTTTATCGCTCAATCCATACTCAAAGACGTAGTTCTTAATCTCGCTCGGTCCTGCACTGCTGACTGAGAGTATAACTACGCCTCCGCCCTGACTCACCACATTTGCAGCGGTCAGCATCGGCAGCACATAAAAGAAGCTATCGACATTCGCGCCGGTTTCCAGCAAGATATAGCTTCCAATCGGATATCCGCCGAACACCTCATCCAGATCGCGGTTCCCGGTCGAGTAATGGGTCTTGGTGTTCGGAGTGGGATCAAATGGCTGGTAATCCAGAGGGTGCGCAACCTTAAACGCATCGAAACTGTGGAATCGACCGTTATTCAGGGTGTAGAGATAGTTTGGCTGGCATATACTGATACCTCTCAGTTTATCGATCGTCAGGATCCTGAGACGCCTGCCTTCAACGTCCCTTTGTCGCATCGAGACTACGCCGTCTGCGATATAACCAAGTTCCATGTTACGTTCCTTTTCAAGCACGATAACGACCTTGGTATGCGCCGGTTCAACCAGACATCTGGTGATAATACCGACAAGAAACGTTTCGCTCACCTTGTATTTATCGCACAGCCCTTCGAGGCTGTCCATCACAAGCATCGACGTCTCAGGCAGAAACGCGTCGATCCGATCACAGACTATATCCAGATCACTAAAATCTACTTTATCCGGATCGTCGAGCATCCCGTAAACCTCGAAAACGTCTTTTTCAACGCGAAGTGCCGTATTATCTGCCTTTTTAAAGAACCGGTCCCAGAACACGTTCTTCGATTCAATGATCTCGATCTCCTTCTGTTTCTGGCGCAACCGTGGGAAGTATCGATATATTGCTTCGGTGGTCGCCCTTGTGGATAGGTAGATCGGATTGAGATCTGGCAACGTGTCCATCAGTTCAAACGCAAGAGTCGTTTTGCCGGTACCTGGTGTACCCTGTAGAATCAGCGAACTGCCTCCCTCTTGAGACAGAAACCCCCGTATCTCCTCCGGAATCATGTATGTAAGTTATATACCTCCATTCTTAATAACTTTTTGGATTTCCGCATCCAAAGTTTCATCACAAAAAAAGACATTCCAATCATCGATGAAACCCAGGTCGCTATCCATACTGCTTCCCTCGTCATCCCTCATTGATGCAAGGGACCTTCGCAGCAAGACCCTGAAGATTGGACAGATTGCAAGGGCTGCATCGGTATTCTGCGTGGACCGGATCGTCATATACCGGGATCCGGATCTCGATGAGGCGGATTTTATCGAAAAGATCCTTCTGTATGCCGAAACGCCACAATACCTGCGAAAACGCCTCTTTCCGCTGACAGACGACCTGCGGTATGCCGGAGCGATCCCGCCACTCAGAACACCGCACCATCCGGTGGATGCAGCAAGTAGGGCAAGTACACAAGGCGTGGAAGCTGCGAGAAGTGGGGGTGGGGGCGCAGGGACCCGGGTCGGAGAGATTCGGGCAGGGGTCGTCGTCAGGGTACACGAGACCGGATCATGGGTTGATATAGGACTGGAACGCTCAGCGTTTCTGGATGTGCCTCTGCACAGAAACGAGCGTGTGAACGTGAGGATCACGTCAGATACACCGCTTAAGGCAGTTCCGGTCAGCCGGGACGAGATTGCCGGATACTGGGGCTATTACGTGACAAAGGCTGATCGTCTGAGCAGCGCATTGACTGATGCATCGGCTGGTGTGTTGACCGGTGTACCGATCGATACACTGACTGATGCGCCCGCAGGCAAGCTGCTGATTGCGACCAGCAGGTACGGGGAACCACTTGATATCGATCTGCTCATGAAAGTTGGAGCAGAATGCGAGACAAATGATGTGTTAATTGCCTTTGGCTCGCCGCACAAAGGAATTCTTGAATTTATGCGGGACGATGGTACTCCGATCTCGAGATTCGACTACGTGATCAATTCGGTACCCGGTCAGGGTACTGAGACGATCCGGGTCGAGGAAGCGGTCGTTGCCACGCTCGCAATACTGAATATGGCGTTTCGCTGATTGGTATTTCACGGATCCAGCTTCATCAGAATGGCGGTGCGCACAGAGACTGCCTCATCCAGATCAGATGTCGTATGCCAGACCTTGAGCTTGCGTACATCCAATCGGCTCCCGCACCGCTGGCATATAGTCGATTTTATACCGTGATTTATGATCTGTACGTTATTTCTGCACTTCGGACACACGATTACGTCGTATTTCAATTCTCATCCCCCAGAATCTCGATTCCGTGCTCTGTGATCGTGTACTCCTGTATCGCCCGGCTATGATCAGTTCCGCGCATCTTCAGGATCAGCATGGTCTTCCTCATCTCGGAGCCCTTCCTGATGTTCTCAAGAGCGATGATCCCATCCATCAGAAAAGACGCGCCGGCATCCGTTATTCTCGATGAGGAGGTGCGCTCGGTCTCAGTCGTGAAGACCGAGGTGACCCGGGCATGTTTGAAGTATCTGATCAGCGATTGGATGTATGCCTTCATCTGCACTGAGCCATAAAAAACGGTTTCTATGTCTGATATCCCGTCAAACATCACTGATCTGGCGCCGATCGACTCCACCATCTCCCTGATGCGCCAGAGATGCTCGTCAGGATGGATCTGATCTGTGGTATAAATGAATTTGAGAATGCCATCCTGAGCGTATCTGCGCAGATCCCACCCGAACCGCATCGCTTCGGCGATCAACTGGTCTGGCGATTCATTAAACGAAACAATGGCCGATGGTTTGCCGTTTTTCAAACTTTCGTGGATGAATTCCAAGCCAAAGATGGTCTTTCCGGTGCCGGATCTGCCTGCGACCAGTGTTGAGTAGGTCTCAGGAATACCGCCTTCCATCATGGCGTCCAGTCTCTGAATGCCGGTTGGAACACGTATCGAGATGTCTGTGTGCGTTATTTTAGTTTCAAGGTTTGGAAACACCTGTATGCCGTCTTTCGAGATGTCGAATGTATATATTTTTGATGAAATGTGGTTATTGGTGGTACTCAGGGTCTTGAATATCCTGAGATTGCGTGAAATGTATCTCTTGTGGTCTTCATACGACAGATACAGAATTCCATCCACAGAATGGCTGATAATCGATGTGTGAATCTCGCTGCCGGTCAGTTCGCCTGTAAACAGCGTGATCGCGCCCCATTCGTGAGTCATCGAATCGATGGTGCCGATGAATCGGTGCCGCTCCTGTTCTGAAAAAGCAGACCCGAGCGGCGTGACCGGGTCGATTGCGATCCTATCAGCCTCCGAAGTTGCAACAACATTTCCGATGTCGATCAGGACCGATAGGGGATCGCGTTCCACAGACAACCGCTCGATCGGGTGTACAGTGATCGATTCGTGCATGAGCGGAAAACGGGGGGATTGCTTGAAACTGCGCCCGCCGGTCGTGATCGGGATGTAGAGCGTCGATTCCTGCTCTGCTACGTTTGATAACGACTCCAGCACGAACATTGTTTTGCCAACGCCAGCAGTACCCGCTATCAGAATGGTTGATGGTTTTGGAAAACCCCCTAGTATCTCGTCGAGCCCGGCGATGCCGGTCGGTCTGAGCATCATCAATATTATTTAATGCATCACTACATCTTATTGCTTGCGGCAGGCAGGCGTTTATGCGTTTAATGTGCTTTAGTGGCAGGCGTTTGTGCACGAACTCCGTCCGTACTCGATTTCAGATATCGAACACGTCTTTGCGTCTACAACCTCTCCGGTCATCGGGTCTATCCATGCTGTCGCTACATACACGCTCTTGCCCCGGCTGCCGCAACTACAGCTCCGTTCAAGCAGCTCGACCTTCCACAGAAATGGTGACTCGTTGACACCTGCGGACGTGGACATGGATTGCCACATAACAGACGACTCATTAGACTTATTGACATCCGCAGATGTCTTTGTAAGGTCATAAGTCGAGTTCTGTATGAGTGCTACGCGCACACTCCTCCGGTTCGGCGCAGTGAATTTCTGATCCAAGAATTGCCTTATCGTCGTGTTGTTCGTGGTGATATTGATCGCATCGCCTGCGCCGATCATGGGTATCGTCCCAAGCGCACCCTCAACCGCCGATAGCTTGCCCGCCTCCGATGGATCTGTGCTGGTAACACATCCGATGAGACTTGTAGATAATAGGAGCGTGATGAGTAACAGGTAACGCTCATCCATCCACGCCTCACCCCTTCTTACTCTTCTTGTATTTCGTATATCCGCATTTCCCACAGGTCATTCGGTCGGCATGTTCTGCTAAAAAGACCCCACTGCCACATTTCGGGCAGAACTGCCTCTGGCGCTTGATTTTATTCTCTTTTGTGACATAATACTCATTTATGCGCATGTTATCTATTCCTCTCCGCTTTCTTTCGCTACATTCCGTGCAATCATATAATCAGGCTCGATCGCCTGTAACTGCTGCAGATCATCGTACAACCGTGCATATCCGAGTATATCCTGTCTTCCGTACTGCGTATTCATCCGATCAAGTACCATCAGCTCTGGTTTCGTATCGAGAATTGCAACCAGCATATTTTTCACGTTTTCTCTTGAAGCAGTCGTCCCTTCGGATATGATATTGAACGCAACATCACGTCTATTCAAAAGTACATTCTTCTCGTCTTTTATAATCTCAATCTTCATTTAACATCCTCCATAAAGTATCGTCGTCTGAGTCGTATTCCATCTGTCTCAGGAGTTCTTGTATCTCCGTTCTCTTTTCAGGTGTTACTCTGATCAATACACATCCACTCGATGGCTGTCCATATATAACTATCGAGGACGCGGGCGCAAGCACAACAGCGGGCATGACTGCAAGATCCTCCTCGCCGTGCACGAATATGCGTGTACGGTCCCCGGATCGCATCGCCTTTTCCATAGATGTCACGAGTTCGAGCGTGATGCTGCCGGCAGGATTCTCAACGGAAATCTCGGCGAATGCAGGGTGCTGGATGCGTTTTAATACTCCATCAGACACCGCTACACGGCAGGTCAGATGATCAACGATGCAGATATCGGGCAGGATGCCAGATTCGATCAGATTACAGGTCGTGATATCGCCTACCGCTATTATTTTAGCCGGTTTATTCAACTCCATTGCATCTTTCAGCGCATCCATGGTTTTGTGCCCGCTCCCTTCGTACAACACTCCATGCGGGACTTTCAACGCCGATTTCAGGTGATCCGGCAGAATAAACGCTTGCACCTATCGCACCTTCAATGCATAAGTTCCGGGAGTCGTGATATTCAGTTTCAAGGCGATGTCAGAAAGTTCGGGGTCTATGATTATGACATATCCACTCCAATCCCTGCTAAGCGAACTTGACCCACATACCGGGCAGCTCGACCCGCTTACGATTCTGTGACACTCCCTGCATGCCTGCTCACTCATTTTTTATCCTCTCTCGCATCTTCTTCGAGCCATTCCAGCTTACCGAGCGCTGGTTGGCGCATTGTGAGCCCTATCCGGCTCTCGTGGGGATCCCGTTCGTTCAGGCTGATGGTGACGATGCGCGCACGCAGGCGATCGCCCTCCCCGATTGCGCGCCCGCTCTCCTTGAAGACCAGCCGTGCATTCTTCCCATCCGAAGAGACATAATCGTCGGTCAACTGGCTCACATGGATCAATCCATCGAGCGGTCCGATTCCGATGAACGCACCGAAGTCCACGACCTCGACGACGATACCCTCGACGACCTCCTGCATCATGGGTTTATACATGAGTGCGTCAAACGTCGTTTCATAATACACCCCACCATCGCCGAAGAGGATGAGTCCATCGCCGATATCGATCACATCGATGATCGCAATCAGCGCTCCGAGTTTCTTGTCGATGCGCCCCTCGAGTTTCTCACAAAGCGCCATCCTGACCGCATCCTCAACCGGCAGCCCGAGACATTCGGGGTCGATGCGAACGGTGTCAACCAATCGGGTTTTTAGATACATGACATGCCTCTTTAATCTTAAAAGGAAAAGCCATTAACAGTTACTCGAGATGCATTATTAACTCTTTTGCATGATGCAGACCGTGTTTGTCATAAAAGTTATATATAATTTTTATATTATACGGTGTCCATCCTTCGCGAATGTCATCGCATCGACTCCAGTGCTGAGATCGCCATCTGCCGGTATTGCTCAAGATCTAGCGAATAATGCTCTTGCACCATCTCAATACTCTGTGAACTCCCATCCTCCAGCTCCCTGATCCGGTCAAGCGTCTGTCTTGCGGTCTCAACCACCCACCGATCCCTGATAACAGCGTCCACCACCGAAACCGATTCCGGGCGGATCGATGTCATCACATTGCCCTCATCGGTCGTGTACACGCCGACCTTCCCGACCACCGCCAGAAACTCAGGAACGGGTGCATCTGCGATCACGCGTGCCGCATCAGGCTGATACTGTCCTGCATACACAAAGAACGTGCCTGTCGGGTCTGATATCCGCGCCCGCCAGTACTCGGCATCGGTGCCGATGTCCTCTTTCTCGGTGAGCGTGCCAACGATAAAGACGCGATTGACCTTTGCTCCGGTGGGTGTTACCACATACTGGGGTGCATAAGCATCCTCGATGTCCCGTTCCAGCACAAGCGTTGTGTCTCGGAGTTCCTGAGCAAAGACCCGGTACGCCACCTCTCTTGCAAAAGCAGCCATCTCAGGTCACCTCCGCAAGCAGAGCATCGACCTCGTGATCGGATATCCTTTCTATCAACCCAACGCTCTCAACAAGCAGGTATCGGTCAAGAATGCTCCCGGTCATGGTGTAATATCTGCCGAGCAGCCGTTTCTTCATCTCGTCCAGCACCACGCTCTGATCGAGCGCATCCACCGCCATCTCTTTTGCCTCATCGAGCGTGATCCCGCCGATGCTTTCGGTGATCTCCCGATTGAAGAGTGCCTCCTGCACCGTAGTACCATTATCCATCACCGCTTTGATGCGGAGATCATGGATGCCATCCACATTTCCGTGCTCCAGGCAGGTTCCTTTCATGAGCGCACGGTTGCAGATCGGGCACCGCCTGATCAGTCCGGAACCGTCCTGGATATGAACCATGGCGCCTGTAAACTCTGTGGTAGAGTATCCGACCTCGATATCCTCGCCCAGCTCTTCAATCTGGCTGTTCCTGCTGAATTTTACGCTAAACCGCCCATCGTACTCATCAGCGACCATATTCTCAAAGGAATAACTTTTTCCCTCTTCGAGTGGCTGCAAATCAGATTTTGCCCATTTAACGAACTTGATGGTCCCTGTTTCGTCACCGACGAGCCCAACCTGATCGATCGACTCATGTTCGCTCTCCCACAACTGCACAACCTTTGCACGCAGATTGATCCACTGTCCGCTCTGGTTGATCTCGTCTATCGCAACCAGATGCGCTTCCATGTCCGGGGTTTCGACATCCTCCTCCAGTTCGTTGATCGATGAACTTTTGTTGAATTTCACGCTGAACCGCTCTTCGAACTCATCGGTTACCAGATTCTCAAAGGAATAGCTCTTACCCTCAACAAGCGCCGGTAACTCTGATTTTGCCCACTTAACAAACTTAATCGTGCCTGTTTCGTCACCGATGAGACCGATCTGATCGATCGACTCGTGCTCGCTATCCCACAATTGAGTCACCTTTGCACGCAGATTGACCCACTGCCCGCTCTCGTTGATGTCGTCTATCGCAACCAGTTGCGCCTCCCGATCCGGGGTTTCGATATCCTCGTCCAGCTCTGAAATGCGCGTGGTTCGGTTCATCTTCACGCTGAAACGCCCCTCCCACTCATCAGTGGTCATATTCTCAAAAGAATAACTTTTACCTTCTTCAAGAGGCGGCAGATTGGATTTCGCCCATTTCACGAACTTGATCGTCCCTGTTTCGTCTCCAATGAGCCCGACCTGATCAATCGCCGGAGATGTGCTCTCCCACAGCTGCACAACCTTCGCATGCAGGTTGACCCACTGTTCACTCTCGTTGATATCCGCGATCTGTGTGGATGATGCGCCCTCCGGCATACCATAATAATCCTCTCGCTTGACCCCGTGTTCTCGCAGGAAATAGCTGACAACGCTTCGCTCTGCCTCTGTGCCCGGAACCTTGAATCGCTCGGTCAGATCGCTGAGTCGCCGCTCAATCTCGCCAGGTTCGATATCAACGTTCAGTTCGAGGAACCGTTTTCGTATCTGTTCGGATGTTTCATGGATCATGATATTCCCTCGATCATCGAGTTTGTGTTTCATCCTCGAACACCCGGATAGATAAAGGTACTCAAAGAGCGGGGTGAAAGTGATTATTCATAGAGCATGACTCTCATGCTCTCCAACTCTCGGGTATTTCGAGCATACAGACCCGGGAATCACGAATATCCGTATGATCCGTCCAAACACGCTATCTGTGATCCCTGATCGAATGTAAGAGAAACCGTAACAGCCCCGGTCTTCCGGGGAGATCGCCTTCAACCGCCCCCGCACCATCCCCCCCTGCCACCTCCACGTCACCTCCACGTCACATCGACCTGATCCGGTCTAAAGTCAGGTATCACCATCGAATCCTCGATCGAGAGCGGTTCGCCGCTTTCAAGCATCAGAAGTCCGGTATATGCGATCATCACGCCGTTATCCCCCATGAATCGCTTTTCAGGGACGTGAAACGCCACGCCGCGTTCCTCGCACATGATCTCAAGCATCCCTTGAAGCCGAGCGTTCGCGCCGACGCCGCCTGCAAGCAGCACATCATTCTTCTCGGTATGCGCAACCGCACGCTCGGTGACCTCGACAAGCATGGCAAACGCAGTCTCCTGAAGCGAAAAGCAGACGTCAGCAAGCGAATGTTTCTTAAGTGCCTCCTTCGCTGCGGTCATGAGCCCTGAAAACGAAAAATCCATCCCCTTCACACTGTATGGGAGCGGAATGTACTCCTCTGCAGCAAGCGCCTCGCTCTCGATCTTGGGTCCGCCCGGGTGCGAAAAACCGACGTGTCTTGCGAATTTGTCAAGAGCGTTTCCGATGCCGATATCAAGCGTCTCTCCGAATATGCGGTACCTTCCGCTCCGGTAAGCGAGGACCTGCGAGTTTGCGCCGCTCACATAAAGCATCACCGGATCATCGATGCGGCACTGCCACCTGCCGATCTCGAGGTGTGCGACGCAGTGGTTGACTCCGATCAAGGGCACATCAAGCGAGAGCGAAAGCGCACGGGCTGCGGTCGCAACCGTCCTGAGACACGGTCCCATACCCGGTCCCTGCGAGAATGCGACGCCGTCGATCGACATGTCTCCTGCTGACTCAATCGCTTGCCTGACAACAGATGCGATGTGGGTGGCGTGGTGCTGCGCTGCTTCCCGCGGGTGGATGCCGCCGGTTGTTGGCTGGTACGTCGCGGTCGCCTCTGCGAGGACGTCTGTTTCGGTCACGATTCCCGCGGAGAGGTTCCATGCCGTGCCCTCGATTCCGAGAATGGTTCGGTGCATTGCTTTGATTTTATGGTGGGGGTGGGAGGTAAAGGTGTTGTGGTCGCGGTGGTGTTATATATGGTAGCAAGCAGCTCACCGGCATCGATGCCACCCCGGGTGGGCACGGCAGGTGCAGATCTCGGGCGCAGGCGAGATGTTGCCGAACGACGCAAGGATAGGGGCGGGACAAAGGACGGTTATGACATCCCGGTAACAAAGACGATCGCTGAAAGTCTGTAGATATTCCTGTGATCGCACCAGGCGGCGTCGGGGCGGTGGAGCGCATCTGTGGGACGTTTGTGGGCGGGGTGGATGCGTGTCTTGCAAGCGAGCTGGATTCCACTACGGGACGTGTGCTGGGGGTGAAGATCAGGGAGTGTCTGAGGGAAATGGGCGGGGTGAAAACCCCCGACCGCGCCACTTCGGAATGAATTCGAGGCATCTTCTGAAAAATGTATGAATCTCTAAATTAAAAATTGCTTTCTTCTTTAGATCTCAACAATTTCAATCTTCCTAAATCTCCACCAACTACGACTTTAACGCTTTTTCTTGTTGGTTTTACCTCTATTGAGTTAACAGCCACACAAAAAACAGCCAACCATGCAGGGGTAACTATCCCGGCACCGAGTAAAGTAATAATACGAATCCCACTTCTTTCTATTTTAGAAACCCTATACTTTTCAAAAAAAGGTGCGTAAGGCTTTAATTCTGCTAAACAAGATATTATAGTGTTAATTTCTTTTTTAATTTGCTCAATATTCGCCTTTTTATCTATAGATTCATAATCTACCGTCATATCTATAATACGGTGTGTAGATCTAAGAATCTCTTCTTTCCTCTCAAAGACTTTTTGACGAATCTCCGTGAGTTCAACCATTCATTACCATCTCTATTTCCACTTTAGTTTTAAGTCTTATAGATGTTGAAACTCCAGCCACACCACCCACGATGAATTAATAAGCATCTAAAAGTCGTTAGGTGAAGTTTTTTTATATTTTAAATTGTAACTCACTCAATTATAGACTTTTTCATTTCTTTGGTTGCGTTCACAATTTTTTCTACAGTTTCGTCTGTGATATCCTTTAATGTGCCACTGATTTGCGTATATTCGTTTGCTGAGGGTCTGCTTGTCGTTTTGATGTTTACAATTGGATTTGGAACGTATTCCTCTTCCTCCTCCTCAAAAACCTCCGGATGATTTTGTTTAGCCTCCTCAAGAAGTTTATGTTGTTCAACCATATCCTCTATTTCTGACCTGGTTTGAAGTTTTTTGAGGTCTGTCACATACCATCTCAATAATTCCTTTCTTTCGTCTAATGTTAAACCCCTCATATCCAACGACGCTATTTCATCCATCATCGTTATGCCTCCAAGCTTCTTAAGTCACCAAACCCAACACTCAGTACAGAGCCGGTGTATTGCTTTTTCACAATCGTTTTCTTCTGATTTCTGTATGTAACTTTCCCTAACCTCCCAACCATGACCAACCGAGCCATTGAGGCAGGATGGTGCCCAGAGACTTTTATCGCACATTCCTTGAGATGTGGAAACGCCTTGCACAGTTCTCCTCGCTCCATGTACAATAAATCAGAACTCATACTACAAAAAACCATCCCAAAAGCGAAATCTCTAACCCTTCCAGATACCAGAAAAAAACAAAATCGCGGCAAAGCGCCCTCCGGCACCCTGCCGCAAACAACAGTTCACCCGTTCAGTATCCCCTCAACCTCGTCCGCGTCCACGTCCATGATGTACGGTATTCCGCTGATCTCGGCATCATCCTTCGTGAGCGCCGCAATATCATCCCGCGTGATATATAACAGCCCGAATTTCCTGTTCCCAGCCATCAACTGGCGCATGCCCTGCGCAATCCGCTGCATATACGTAAAGAGCCCGATCGCACCCGGAGGAATCGCATCAAACTCGGAACCAAACCTGTGCTTCAGTTCAGTCGAAGTAACGAATATATCCTCGATCGTCCGCCCGAAGCGTGAGATGTAGACTGGAACCTCCTTGCTCTTAACAGCATTCCCGATCGTCTTCCCGACCATTGCGGCATTGAAACGGTCCTCGTGCCATGCCGATGATCTTGAAATAAGGTGCACCGAGCGCAAGCCCCTTGTATGCCCGGGTCCTCAAAGATGATACCGCCAGCTACCGCAATATCGGGCACAAACTCGCCCTTCTCTGCAAGCTTA
>DAOVGO010000136.1 GCA_030672345.1 Methanosarcinales archaeon
ATCTCCTCGGTTCCTGACGCCCGCACAAGCAGACGCGAGATGACGGCGGTGTCGGTGTCAGCACCCACTCCCTGACTCTGCAGCACAAACTCGACCTTGTCATGATACGTGCCACCAGCCCAGAGCACCCTCTGTCCTGCAATGAACTCAGGCGGGTTGTCAAGCCATGAATTGATTATCTTTTCCTTTGGAGTATTGGGAGCCCAGATATCGAGCCGTACATCATGTTTTTCGCCGTACCTCTCTGTGTGTTCCTTCCATATCTCGCCCGGAGGTTTACCGTGCCATGCGATCATGGAAGCGATCATGCATATCCCGATGATCCCGTCCTTGTCAGGGAGCCGCTTGATCGTGAAACCGCCACTCTCCTCGCCTGCGACCGCAGCGGGCAGGTCGTACTTCTTCATCGCCGCCGAGATGTACTTGAATCCGACCTCGGTGTCGATGCACGGGAACCGGTGCAGGTTCAGCACGTATTCGAGATCGATATCAAGATCGGTATCGGTACCTATGTTGGTGTTGTCTGCTATTCGTTTGATATGATAGAACGGATGCTGCACCAGCGAGTTGATCTGATCCCATTCGGGCGTCGGTATATCGTACTCGCCCGCAAGCGCCCGCACCACATCATCGATTGCGGTGGACGTGGTTCCTGTGCGTATCACGATATGGTTCTCCCAGCCAAGCCCCCGGATTGTGAAATCGCAGAGCATCGCAAGGAGCTTGTTCAGATTGGTAAACCCGGTCTCGTCAAGGATTCCGCCGCACCGGTCTCCATCGGTGTCGTTTGCGCACTCAAAGATGGCTCCGACCTGTTTCAGCCGATCCATTGTCGGAAGCAGCCACTGCTCCTCAGGATTGGCATAGAACCGCAGCCCAAGGAGATCATCCTTCTCTGAGTCCATCGGAAAGACCGATTCAGCGGGAATCCCGAGGTTTCCGAAGATCTCTGGGATGTAGCCTCTTGCCACGCCGTTCATGGCGTTGTGGATGAACCTGTGACCGGGTTTTGAGTAAAAATCTTTCAGGAGTCGGTCAAGCTTCTGCGATCGCAAGAAATCGGCGACCCACGCCACATACTTTTCCCTCATATTGATGTAAACAAACTTACCTTCGGACTGTGCCTGTTTCAGGTCGTATTTCTCGATTTCGGGATCCCTCATGCAGATGATGTTTGCCTCTCTCTCGATACGGTCGGTGACCGATGTCGGGGCAACATCGCCGTTCTCCATGTTCCAGCGCTGCCCCTGTGTCGAGAGCGGGTTATGGCTTGGAGTCATATTCTCGCCGCCGGCTGCCTCGCCGTGCTCCTCTTCGCGGAGCCAGTACACGAGCGCACCAGTGGGCGACGGCTCCTCTGCAAAGCGCACAGGAAAGCCCCGCGCAAGGAAGACCCGTGCGCTCTCAAGCGCAAACTCCCGCGCTTTGATCCTTGTATCGTAGGTGATCACCACAGCCCTGCCGCCCTTATCCTGAGATGTCTCAAGATCGCCACATATCGCAACAGTTACAAAGTCCGACCTTCTCTGGACAAAATCCTTGTTCACAAATGCCCTGAACCCGGATGTCCCGAATTTTATGTATTTTTTGTCGAATAATCTATGAAGAAGTCCTGACAATGCCGGGTCATCTGTCCGCTGCGCGAACCGATACAACTTATCAGCGATATTGGCGGCAAGCGACGTTCGAAACGGTCTGTACCGCTTATCATCGTTGAGCGCAGCAATCATCGGGAAGAGTTCGTCCCTGATATAATCATTTATCGGAAGGAATTCCGATCTCTTAAAGAACGAAAAGAGCGCGGATATAGCAAGAGCGCGCAGACGCTTCGCATCCGCAAGCAACCCTTGCGTTTTCAGGTACGCTTCTTTCTTCTCAAGGTACTCTGGATCCTGCCTGTCGTACCTGCCGGTTAGCCGGTTAAGATCCGAATCCGGATATTCGACGGTCTCAAACCCGTACTGCCCAGGTTCCACAGCAAAGAGCTGCAGCGACGCAAAGAGCACTGGCAACTGCTCGGTTGAAAAACCGGCGATATCCTCTCTCATCTTCGCCAAAAACTGCTTACTCACCTCGGTTGCCTCGCTTAAGATGCCCGCGTCATCTGTTTCTGTCAGAGCGACGATCAGATCGGATGTCAGTTCGGATATATTAAGTTCGCTGGCACGGTGCTCTGATATGACCGCTCTTAATTCACCAATATGTTTCAGTGCCGCAGGCACGTTCTGCGAGAGCGCCTGCCACCGCATATTCCTGTATAGAATATCGTTTTGTTCCATGCTTTGTTTCGTACTCATACAAATCCCCTGGGTTAGCTATAACCATCTCTAATTACAATTTCATATTATGTTATTATAAGGTTAAGACTAATAACCAGACTAATAACCAGACCAAACGAGATACGTATAGACAAGGTACATACAGAGGGATGGATACCATTCATTAAAAAGAAGATGAAGATAATGGAAATACAAAAAGGTGATCGTCATGAAAAAGAACGATAAAAAGAAGGAAATCCAGTATTATACAAAAGAACGGTGGGACAACTGGATTTCCCGTGTGAAAGAGAGCAATTTCAAGATAGATGATGAAGGTAACACTGATACCGGAGTATTCATCGGCATGATGGATGATGTTGTACTCTCCTGCCTGAAAATTGTTTACGGGCACAAAAAGAAGAAAATATCTTCAGACGATGCGTTACATGCAATTTCAAGCATCAGCGAGATTGTACTCCGTGAGGTCGCCCCGATCAACGAGGATACCGACATGATGATCAAATCGCTACAGTCCTCGCTGATCTGCGCGCTTGCTTCGTGCGAATACAACATACAGGACACGTATGACAAAAAGACGCCGCTTATCAAGCTGATCAAAAGCGCAATCGAGGTGGAGGGCGATAATCCGGAGCAGGCGCTCGAATACCTCAGCATGGTCGGCGCCCGGGTACTTGGAGGCAAACCGATGCCAGAGATCCTCTTTGACGTGCCTGACGGGCTGGTCGCCGAATGGCTGGACGGCGTCGATTCAATCGCTGCCGCGATAGCCTTTTCGAGCGAAGATTGAGAGCTGAATGAGAGATGACTGAGAGATGAATGAGATAGTGACCGGGGTGTTGGGCTTGTGCATGAACGGCGCACACGAACCGTGCTAACCATCGCCGGTTCAGACTCTGGCGGCGGCGCAGGCGTTCAGGCTGATCTGAAGACGTTTGCTGCACTTGGCGTGCACGGCGCCTGCGCGATCACCTCGATCACAGCGCAGAACACGCTCGGCGTGCAGAGCGTATTTGATCTCCCAAAAAACGTGATCATCGACCAGATCCGTGCGGTGCTCGATGATATACACGTCGATTATGTAAAAATCGGGATGTTGTCCTCAAAAGAGATCGTTCGTCTCGTTGCAAGCCAGCTCAGTGGCGTTGATGGCATTCCTTTCGTGCTCGATCCTGTGATGAGCGCGGAAGCCGGCGGATCGCTGCTAACAGAGGATGCGCTTAGCGCGATGATCTCGGAGCTGGTCCCTGCTGCAACGGTGGTCACGCCGAACGTGTTTGAGGCAGAAGCGATCACAGGCATCAGGATTCGGGATACTGGGGATGCAAAACGCGCGGCTGCGGCAATCGTTGATCTCGGATGCAGGGCGGCTGTTGTCACTGGCGGACACCTGCACGGCACCGATGTGCTGTGCTACGATGCCGGCGAAGGCGATATCGATATCCGGCTGATCCCGGGAAACCTGATCAAAGGCGGGACACATGGCGCAGGCTGCACATATTCATCGGCGCTCGCAACGTTTCTTGCAAAAGGGCTTTCCACACCGGATGCGTGCATCGCTGCAAAGGATTTTGTCATGCAGGCGATCCGGGGCGCGCATCGCGTGGGCGGCGGAGTCTCTCCTGTCAACCAGACCGAACACATCCTCACGGATGCAGCGCGGTATCGGGCAATCGCGGATGTCAGTGATGCCGTGAAGAGCATTGAAGCTTGCAAAACGTTTGCATCATTGATTCCTGAAGTGGGATGCAATATCGGTACCGCTATCCCGCAGGCGCAGTCTGCCAAGGACATCGCTGCGGTCAGATCAAGAATCGTGCGGTTCGGGGACGGCTCACGTGCAATCGGACCTGTCGAGTTTGGTGCATCGTCCCATGTAGCAAGACTGATCCTTGCGGCTATGCGATTCGATCAGGAAGTCAGGAGCGCGCTTAATATCAGATATTCGGAGGAGATCGTCTCTACATGCGAGGCTCTTGGTTATACGATAGCTTCCTTCGACCGGAAGGACGAACCGCCGCACCATCAGAC
>DAOVGO010000193.1 GCA_030672345.1 Methanosarcinales archaeon
CCGCTCTGCATCAGATACCCGGCGAGCTGGATAACTGACACGTAATGCGAAAGGCTCTGATTCATCACCTTCGCATCAGTGGCATTCGGGTCCCCGGTAACAATCTCGTCGAGTATCCATGCTTTTGCCACGCCTTGCCCGGTCGCACGCTGCACCCGTATCGGTACGAATCCGAGTTCTCGCATCCGTGTCGGGACAGGGTCGTTGATCCACTCGTCAAGGCAGAAACCATTCTCAAGCACGAGATCTGACACAGAACTCAAAACCACAAAAGCACCATCAGTCGGTACTTTATCGGCACTGGGATTTACGCCTTTCAGCACACCCATCTCCTGCTTCGTAACATCGAAGTGAATCGGGATTGTTTGGTTCCCGAGCATCAGCACGCCATCACCGACCGGCTGATTCGTGGCGTACTTCAGGTATGCATCATCGATCATGAAGAAGTCTTGGGCAAGTTTTGCGCTTGCCTTATCCATGCCACGCCCGAAGATCAATGACCACATGGAGTTCGCCTTCAGCATCGCTGCAAGCTCGGGTGTTAGGTCCGCAGCCTGTGTGAAGCAGATCATGAACGCCACCCGTAAACTCCGCCCCATCATCGATGCGTCAGAAACAAAGTCCATGCGGGTCCGGTTGCGAACAAATGCAACACCTTCATCGATGATGACAAGTGTTCGTTTCTTCGCATCGGTGCGGAACCGGAGACCGATGATGCCGGTCACGAGCACGCTCATAGCATCCTGCAATCTCCCGTCGAGTCCGGATAGATCAAACACGATGAAGTCTTTCGAGAAGTCGGCGGTTGTCTGGGAGTTCAGATATGCAAACGCTCCTTTGACATCGAGACTCGTTGAATTGTTGTACAGTGATTCCACCGAAGGCTGCAAGATGCCCAACTTCTTCGATGTCATATCATCCCAGAACAGCTTCCTGAGTAGGTGAAGAGTCGGGAAGTTTGCACCGTCGCCCCACTTCCCCGGGTGACACTCTATCGACCAGTTCGATTCGGTGATTATCCCCGAATTGTGATACAACCGGTTCAACGCATCGTCGAGATAGTTCTGCTGCGGTGACGAAAGCCCGTCCTTGAGAAACGCATCGAAGAATGAGAACACGATCGCCTTGTGTCGGTGATAGATGCCCAAATAGTCCGGTTTCGTTTCATCTACCATGCTTTTGTCAAAGATGATCTGCAACGGATTTATCACGGATTTGCCTTCCCCATATCCAACGTCGATCACATTACCGGCATCCCCGTAGTGTGCCGGGGCATTCCGGAACTGTGTGCCGGCATCGGATTTCACTGTAAGGTAGACCACTCGGTAATCGCTCATATCGTGATACCGCATTCCGAGGATTATCTCTGCTGTGGTCTTTCCAGATCCGGATGGTCCAAGGATTATCCCGTGTGGTGCGGCGAGAGCATCGAGATCGACAAGTATCTCCTGCTTCGTGATTTTATGCGTACCAAACCAGATACCGGTCTTCGAGAGATGCACCGAGGAGCTCCTTACAGGCAGTAGCGAAGCGACCTGTGGCGACAGTGCATCCACAGTATACTTTTTATCCATCCTACCCCACGGCTGCCCGCATTTGTACGCCTCGAAGTGTTTCATGGTTGGGCTGACCGATCCGACAAGGTTGTTATTGATGATCGAATTGATGTGGCTGCGTGCTATGCCGAGTTCTTCTGGAGAGTCCGCCCGGATCGTTATGATGCATGATGTGTCTGACAACTGCACGTCCTGATCGTGGACACGCTGCTGGTCGCTCCGGATGTCGCTCGCCACGAACGCAGTTTTGTTCCGGGCACGCCCTCGCATCTCCTTCTCTCGAAGTTCATCATCGATGTTTTGAAATTCTGCCGCCTCGAATGCTCGGTTTGATTCAGCTTGGCTTACCGGGGTGATCTTGAAGGAATACCCGATCGACAGCCTTTGTTGCGAAGTGTTCAGCAGCCCGCCGATTAGCGATGGCATTATCGTCCTTGGGTATCCTGGCGTGTCGTGTTCCGGGACCCCAACAACGATCGTCGTAATATAACTTCCATCGCTCATTTTGAGATAATCCGGCGTCTCGTGCACCTTCATCGGCAGAACCCGACGTGCTGGGCGCCACCATTTCCTCTCGTTCATCGCAGACTGTACCACTGTGGCGCTGTGTCTCGCTTTGTTGAATAGATTCATATTCCCTCCAGTACAGCAAACTTGTAGAACTCATCGATGATGGCGTCTGATTCGGTCACCGCCATCGTGTGAATCCCGATCTCGCCCATTCGTTGTAACATCCCAGGAACCACCGAGTTGTACGCTGCCTGCGCTACATGATGGTTCTTATGTTTACCAAGTTTAACGGACATTAAGAACCCGGAACTTACTTTTGGCAACGGGTTGCTGGTTATCTCAGTGTAAATACCATATAGATGCTGTTTTTGTGCAGTGGTTTTGTTACCGTCGTTTATGGCTGACAATATCTCATTTTTCAGGTTGTCAGACCGATCGATGGTATTGTAGAAGTTGAAAGACACCTCGACACCGACACCGATCGAATTAACATATCGCTCAACGTTGTCGGTGAACTCCTCAACCTTACCGTCGATCTCTTCGGCAGGATCGTATCGGAACAGAACGCCCCAATT
>DAOVGO010000122.1 GCA_030672345.1 Methanosarcinales archaeon
GAGCTGAAGACTGCAATATACGACTATCTAAAACCACCTATCGGGACAGTAATCAGCAGAGACGATCTGAAGACTCTGATCTATGATTACCTGGCGCACCTATAGAAAGTGGCGCAAGCCCGTGCCGCGGCTCTTAACCTGAGCGGAGACAGGCAGCCCCCGCATCACTGCTGCGCGAGTAGCGACCTGAAAACACAAATTTGGGAGGTTCAACAACATGGATAGAAACAACAGTAACGATAGAACGACTGCAGGAGTTATCGCAGCAACCATGCTCCTCGCATCGGTCGCGCTGCTTGCGCTTGCAGGACTGACTGGCGGCATTTGCGCTGCCATCGACGAGAACGCCGGAGGAAGTGAAGGCGAGATGACCGGAGCCGCGGTCTCGGCAGCGAGTGTTACGACGAGCATCAACTATCAGGGACGTCTGACCGACAGCAGCGGCAGTCCGCTTACCGGGACGTACACGATGACATTTGGACTGTACGATGTCTCGACCGGAGGCACGGCTCTTGACACGGACACGCATGTGGTAATGGTTACCGATGGCTTGTTCAACACAGGTATAGACTTTGATCAGAGCTACTTTGACGGCGGAGCACTCTGGCTCGGAGTTACGGTCGGGACTGATTCCGAGATGACGCCGAGGCAGGAACTGAGACCGGTGCCGTATGCGATGAGTGCGCTGAGCCTTGTGCCGGGTGCGAATATCATCGGTTCTGCGCCTGTTGCGCTCCACGCGGAGTCCACTCACTCATCTGGCAGAGGCATTCGCGGCTATGCGACAGCGACCTCGGGCACCAACTACGGAGTGGTGGGTGCGTCAAAGTCACCTGATGGCTACGGAGGGTATTTCTACAACAATGGAGGTGGTATCGGCGTGTACGGGAAAGGCCGGTACGGTGGATACTTCACGACAGATCAGGGTGGAACCGGTGGATTTTTTCCGGTTTACAATGCGGCTGTGAATGCGACGACCACTCATAACTACAGCGATGGAGTCCATACAAAGACCACTGGCTACGGCAGCGCTGGAGTTCGAGCATATACCGCTGGCGGCAGCAGCCATGGAGTTAAGGCATCTACCGATGGCGACTGGAGCTATGGAGTTTGTGCATACAGCCGTAAATCCTACGCAATCTACGCAGACACCGGCAGATTTGACGGCAACTACTCCTTCTACACTCCTAACGACAATATCTACGTCGGCGGAAAGATCGATGTGGTCGGAGCCGTTGACCCGATAATCACAGAATGCTTCAATGCAGACCCCGCGGTGGATTACGAGGTTGGAGATGTCGTAACTCTGGGTGAAGACTCGCCTTATGTGAAGCCATGCACAGAGGCAGACGACACAAAGGTCGTGGGCGTTGTAGGACCGACTCTCGATATCGAGGACGGCGAGATCTCTGTAGTGATCATGGGCTACCGGGGCGCAAGACCGGATGAAGAGCACGTAAAAGTTCTGGAAATGCGCCTTTCCGATGCGGAAGCGAGGATGGCAGAAGTTGATCTTCGGATGAGCGGAGCAGAGGCAGAGTCGGTTGATGAAAAGAATGGCATGGAGAATGAAGTAGCGATGCTCAGAAGCGAGATAGAGGAAGCAAAGAGCGTTACAAGGCAGGTTGTGAAGGTAAAGGTGGATGCAAGCCACGCACCGATAAAGAGAGGCGACCTCTTGACGACTTCACCGACAAAAGGGCATGCGATGAAGGCTTTACCTGTTGAGTTCGGCGGAGTTGAGATACAGAGACCCGGAACGATGATCGGAAAAGCCCTGGAGCCGCTTGATTCAGGGACAGGATTAATAGAAGTTTTTGTCACACTTCAGTAGATTGCGGGGTGATGACAGATGAAGACACAGGCAATCGTGCTTGTCTGGCTCCTCTGCCTTCTTGCGGCAGGCGGTGCGTCGGCGCAGGCATCCGCGAACTACGCTCTGAACTGGAGCGTTGTGGGCAGCGGCGGCTGCGAGATTGCTTCTGCGAGCTACGCGATGCAGAGCACGGTCGGGCAGACCGCAATCGGGCTTGCGAGTGACGGCTACAAAATCGAGGCGGGATACTGGCACCGGATCGCGGGCGGTGAATCAGAGGTCTGCGGCGATGTCAACCGCGATGGTGTGGTCACGGCAGCAGACGCAGTGATTGCGCTTGAGATCGCAGCCGGCAGCCGTGAATACGATCCTGCCGCGGATGTGGATGGCGACGGCGCGGTAACATCGCTTGATGCGCTCATGATCCTGCAAGCGGCAGTTGGAGGAATCGAATTGGGATCATGACGGTTTACAATCCTACCGTAGGTAGGATGTTTTTGATCAACCTTTTTGGAAAAAAGGTTGGCGATGATGATCCTGCAGAGCTGCTGGCAGGGGTGATTAGCTACAGAAACCAGAAAGGAGGAACATTATGACAGAACAAACCAGAATTATACTCGTACTCGCACTGATGCTCACGCTCTCGGGCGTGGCGAACGCATCCCAACTCTACGTCAACGAAACCGGCTGGTGGCACGAGGGCGGCGCATTCACGCCCGATTCCACGCCGATACAGTCGGTTGTGAACGGCGCAGATGCGGGCGATTCGATCTATGTGTACGGCGGCAGCTACACAGAGAACGTGAATGTGGACAGGACGCTCACGCTAAAAGGTGAGGGCGCGGATGTGGTGACTGTGACCGCGGCAGTGATGTCGGATCATGTTTTTGAGGTGACCGCGGAGAGGGTAAACATCTCGGGCTTCACTGTGACTGGAGCGGCAAGAAGCTCCGGGGCTGGCATTTATCTTGACGGCGTGGATCACTGCATCATCTCGGAAAACAACTGCTCAGAGAACTGGTACGGCATCCGCCTTGCGTATTCGAACGATAATACGCTGACAGCGAACAACTGCTCGGAGAACTGGTACGGCATCTATCTCCGGTCTTCGAGCAACAGCACGCTGCAGGGCAACATTGCGAACTCGAACAACCACGAAGGCATCAGAATAGCGTTTTCGAGCAACAGCACGCTACACGGCAACACGATGTCCGGAAACCGTTGGAACTTCTATATTCGTGCTGACAGTCGTTCTCGCGACGGTCTTTCTCACTACAGCCCGAACATCGATGCGAGCAACACCGTTAATGAAAAGCCGATCTACTACTGGGTCGATCAGCATGACAGAGAGATTCCGGATGATGCCGGCTTTGTCGGGGTTGTGAACTCCACAAACATAACGGTCAGGGATCTGGTACTGACAGAGAACTATCAGGGACTAATGTTCGCATACACCAATGATTCAAGGATAGAGAACGTGACCACACAAGACAACCGGTATGGCATCTATCTGGATCGCTCGAGCAACAACGCGCTCTGCGACAACAACGCATCAGAGAACTACCATGGCATCTACCTGGCGTATTCGAGCAATAATACGCTGCAGACCAACACGATGTCTGAAAATTCGTGTAACTTCGGTGTCGAGGGCGATTGTCTCTCTCACTGTGCTCAGAACATCGACACGAGTAACACCGTGAACGGAAAGCCGATCTACTACTGGGTCGGTCAGCAAGACAGAGTGATTCCGGATGACGCCGGCTTTGTCGGGGTTGTGAACTCCAAAAACATAACGGTGAGAGACCTTACACTGGCGAACAACGCCCAAGAAGTGCTATTCGCATACACCAACGATTCGAGGATAGAGAATGTAACCGCACGAAGTGGTGGCTATGGCATCTACCTCTGGTCTTCGAATAAGAACGTGGTGCATGGGAACGCCGCGCCTGACAACTGGTTCGGTGGCATCTATCTGTCTTCATCGAGCGATAACACAGTGCAGGAGAACACTGCCTCAAAGAACCAGTACGGCGGAATCGTTCTCAGTTCTTCGAGCAACAACAACACGCTTACAGGAAATAACGCATCGAACAACATGCTCTGGGGCGGCATCTGCTTGTATTCTTCGAGCGGCAACACTATGCGGGAGAATATTGTTTCAGGTAACAGGGAGGCTGGCATATACCTGCGCGGATATTCGACTTCGGGCAACGACATCACCTGCAACCTTGTGTGTAACAACGAAAAGCGAGGATTCCACCTGCTGTATGGAAGCACTGGCAACAACATCAGCCACAACAACATCGTCGAGAACGGGAACTACAACGAGACCAGCGGCGGCTGGGAGTGGCAGTTCTACAATGATCAGCCAGACGATGTCGTTCTGGGCGACAACTGGTGGGGAACTGCCGACGAAGCAAGCATCGCCGCGGGAATCTATGACTGGAATTGCGATTCAGGCAAGGGCAACGTGACGTATCTGTCATGTCTCGACGCCCCGTCTCCATGCGCTCCGGGCACTGATGAGCCGGGCGGGTTCACGACCGCGGACGCTCTGATTGCGCTTGAGATTGCGGCAGGCAGCCGCCCGTTCGACTCACGCTGGGACGTTAGCGGTGACGGCATGGTCACGTCGCTCGATGCTCTCATGATCCTGAGGGCGGCGGCTGGTGGAATCGAGATATGCTGACGTGAGCCGTGACAGCGACGGTGGTGCTGGCGGTGCTTTCCCGCGCCGCCGGTCTATTTTTTGCAAGGGATATGTGGCAGGGGATACTTGTATGATTGGCTTCAAGCGTTACCACCGATAGATCTACAGCCACGCATTCAAAGTCTTTGTGTGTTTCGCGGTGTTGCGCATCCAATCGACCATCACATTTTTTATACGAATATGCCTCAAATAACAACTGATGTTATCTGATATATTGAGTGGGCGAGAACCAGACATCAGGATGTTGCATGACATGGATGATGTGCTGTATGATCGTTCGCTGATGGACGCGCCGAATCGCGAATTATATTACATGTACAGGGATCTCTCACTGAGCAAGTCAGATTACGAGCGGATCGTTGAGCACAATCTGCGATACGACATCACGGTCATTCCGCCGGGCATGCTCGGCACGGAATATGTCAAGACCGCCGGGCATGATCACCCGGAGGTTCCCGGAACCGATGTCAGCTACACCGAGGTGTACGAGGTCTTGGAAGGTGAGGCGCAGTACCTGCTGCAGAAGAAAGAAGGCAGCAGCATATCCGATGTGGTCATTGTGCGGGCGGGCGCAGGCGACAAGGTGATCATACCGCCGGGGTACGGGCATGTAACGATAAACGCATCAAACAAGACTCTCAAGATGGCTAACTGGGTTTGCAGGGATTTTTCTTCAGTTTATGATTTTTTCAAGGAGAAAAACGGGGCTTCATACTTCTTATCAGTGGATGGGTTCGTTCCAAATCCGAAATACGAGGATCTTCCAGAGATACGGTTCTTGAAACCGACGAATTATTCAGAGGTTGGACTGTATAAAAATAAGGAGATGTATGGACTCGTGAAACAGATCGATATGCTCGAGTACCTGACAAAACCGCAGGACTATGGCGGGCTGTTTGCTAAGATACTTGGATGAGGTGATCATATCAACGAATATCCGTTTAAGCGTGGAGTTGCGATTGATAGAGACCGAATTTTAGAGATATTGAAGGAGTGTTTCCCGTGCGAGGTCGAAATCAGGGATGACACGTTCGTTATCAGTTATAAGGCTCTGAAACAGATGAAAGTCTGGATCGATGGAAAGAAACTCTGTGTGGACACGGAATCGAATACGGATGTGGATGTTGGAGAGGTGTCCAACACAAACAGACGTTTTCGCAAATTTCTCGACGCGGCTACCGGATATACGGCAAAAGAACGCGTAAAAAAGATGAAAAAGAGCGTTAATTGATGGTGATCGCTTGGATGATGTCATCGAATCCCTGTGCAGGTTAGATCTCCCCACCTGCCTCCGGATCTG
>DAOVGO010000107.1 GCA_030672345.1 Methanosarcinales archaeon
GATGGGTGTATTCGCAATGGTCGTATTCGGGTTCGTTGAATCCATCTGGCTGCTATTCATCGCTTTCTTCATCTATATCGGTGCGTCAGAGGAAGAGAAGTTCACAGAGGCGTCGGTGACCCTCGAAGGCATCAAGGTCAGTGATCTCATGACCCGGTAGATCGCTTATGTGACTGACGGTATGACCGTTCGGGAACTCCTCCAGGTGATGTTTGGAAAGAAACATCATGCATACCCGGTTATCGACCGGTTCACCAGAGAGGTTGTTGGAATGGTGGCGTTTACCGATATCCAGTCGGTTCCGATGGACAAACACAACGCGGTGCTGGTGCGCGATGTGATGGCAACAGATATCATCTCGATTTCAGGGGGCGCCGATGCCATAGATGCGCTCAAGATGCTGTCCATACACAAAATTGGGCATCTACTGGTGAAGAATGGGGGCAAGGTCACTGGTATTCTGTCCAGAACCGACCTGACACGATCTATCGAGGTGCTTGGTTACGGTGAACGATAAAATGCCCGGTGAAATGCCCTGCGATGTGGTTATCGTCCGTTATGACGAGATTGCCCTGAAAAGCCCGCCTGTGAGGGGTCGGTTTGAGAAGATGCTTGTCAACCGCATCAAAACAGCACTCTCGTGGCACGGTGTTCCGTATTCCGGGATTACGAGGGAATGGGGCAGGATCTTTGTGCATACCGACGATCTGCGCGGCGCAGATGTGGTTGCGCGTGTCTTTGGCACGGCATCGACGAGTCCCGCGGTCACAACCAGCGCAACGATCGATGATGCGGCACAGACCGCCGCGCAGATCGGCAGAGATCTGGTCAGAGACGGTGAATCATTCGCGATCCGCGCATCGCGGTCAGGCATTCACGATTTTACATCGATCGATCTTGGAAGGGTCTGTGGAGATGCGGTCTCAAGATGCGTCCCGCATCCAAGAGTCGATCTCACGCATCCTGACCGGGAAATATTCGTTGATATGCGGCAGAATCATGCTTACGTCTATACAAAGCGCGTTGCCGGCGTCGGCGGGCTTCCTTACGGCAGTCAGGGGAAGATGATCGCGTTGATGTCAGGCGGGATCGATTCGCCGGTCGCCGCGTGGCTGATGATGAAACGCGGGGTTGAGGTCATCCCGCTGTACTGCGATCTTGAGGAGTTCGGAGACCCGGTATCGGCAGAACTCGCCATAGAGAACATAAACAGACTGAAGAGCTGGTCTTATGCCGGTATGAAGGCATACACGGTTCCTTACGGCTCGTGTCTGCGCGCGATTCAGGAACACTGCGATCCGCGCACGATCTGCGTGGTCTGCAGGCGGATGATGTACCGGATTGGGATGGTGGTCGCAGAGCGGGAAAACGCCTGCGGCATCATCACTGGATCGTCGCTCGGGCAGGTCGCATCCCAGACCGCAATGAACATGTTTGCAGAGATGCACGGACTTGATATGCCGATCTATCATCCGCTGATCGGGCTTGATAAACGGGAAATTATAGAGCGTGCGATCAAGATCGGCACATATCCCAGGAAGAGTCCGGAGGTAGAGTGTGCGGCTGTTCCGGATCGTCCCGGGACCGCTGTGTCGCGTTATAAGGTAGCAGAGAGCGAGAAACTGCTCGATGTTGCGGGCATCGTGTCTGATGCGGTATCTGGTCTGCGTGTTCTGAGGGTGTCCTGATCCTGGAGATGCCATGAGGCACAGGAGAGATCTTCGGCGAACACGTGTGCAAGTCTTAAACACGAATGCTACGAATGGCACATATAACACGAATACGGCAGATGTTAACCCACAAATTCGTGAGATTCGTCCGATTCGTGTAATTCGTGATAAAATCATTTTGTATGGAAAATAGCATCTTCTGAAACGTGGTTGGAAATGCTAAAATCCCATATCACACTTACAGGGTAAACATCAATACCAGACTACCACTGCCAGAATCGTGATGATCTTTGCAATCATGCTGGAAAGGTAATGGATCGCCGTAATCGTTACTCCGAATTTGCCGAATAGCGAGACATACATTGAAAAACTGTATTTTACGTATATCATCGTTATAACAACCATGCTCCCAACAAGAAGCGTTAGAATCGCCTGTTTTTCGGTGACGACCCCCTCCAGCAGCAGCGTATGCATCGTTGCATAGCCGGCAGTGAAGTGCATGAACTGTGCGACCAGAGTGTAGATAACCTCGCCTGGCAGACCCAGAAGGTTCAGGACCGGTGCGAATGCTCCCGCGATGTAAACGCCTGCGCCGAGATCGAGCAACACCCCGATTACGAGCATGGAGATGACCAGGATCGGAACAATCTTCCTGAGCGTCGGATAT
>DAOVGO010000023.1 GCA_030672345.1 Methanosarcinales archaeon
AATGGAAGCGACTGCAGGTCCTAATCGCATCAATCTCTCAAACAAGGAGGATACCATTGATCTGAGTACCGACAACAGGGAACACATCATGGGCAACATATACTTCCAGACTGCAGACAACGGTGGTACTGGTGAGGATAAGCGTCTCAGGTTCTATCCGTACGTCGAGTACACTATCACCGGCGTCGCACCAGCAGAGCCTGAGGAGACCCCAACCGCGGAAGAGGTTGAGCCGACTCCAGGCGTGAATGAGACCCCAGGCGTGGGCGAGACCCCAGGCGTGGGCGAGACCCCAGTCGTAGGCGAGACTCCAGCACCAGTGACCGAGACACCAGAGCCAGAGGCAACCCCAACCGCAACCAAGAAGAAGGTTCCAGGCTTCGAGGCGGTCTTTGCAATCTCCGGACTGCTTGCGATAGCGTATCTCGTGCTGAGACAGCGAGAGTGAACATAAGCGAAGGGAGAGATTCTCCCTTTCGTTCTTTCTTTTTTATTTATACAATAAGTACACAACTCAAGTGAGAAGAACGTTTATAACTCCTCATACCAAAAAAATTAAAAGATCTGGTGATGTTGATGCCCATTGTAGTAAATTTACCATCCGAATTCAAGACGGTATATACCAATATCCTTAAAACAACGCCGAGAGAGGGTACAATTAAACTGATCACCAATGAACTAAAAAGACAATTATTGGAATATAAATTAATTGAAAAAAAACTTGCTAAAAAATATGGCGTAAGTTTTGAGGAATTCAAAAGAAATGAAGTAGTCAAAAAAGAAAACTATTCGTTTGAAGTCGAAGAGGACTATTGCGATTGGGAACTGGCAATCGATGGAATTGCGACAATCGAAAAAGCAATTCAAAACATAAAGAAATATATATGAATCTCAACGAATTCATCGGATGTGTCAAATCCGCATCCGATGAATATTCACTGAAGGTTGGCATTCTTGCAAGAACCAAGAACGCAATTAAAATAAGGTTGGAAATTTCTCCGATTATCTTCGTTCAGTTCTACCATCATCAAAAGTCGAATACATCCAATTATGTTCTTGTTGGGTGGAATAGACGGCTTTATGGAAGAGATTCGGTTGGAGGCGAGTGGCACAGACATCCATTTCATAATCCTCTGGAACATGATACGAGTCGTGAAGGTGTGAGAGAGGTCACACCATCTGAGTTCCTTGAAGAAGTGTTTGAGATATTGCAAGAGGAAGAACTAATTTAAGTTTGGAAAGGATTACTGGAAGAAAAAAGTATGGAATGGGATTATGATGGTGAGGCTGACGTTTTGTACATAAGTTTTGGAGCACCGAGACCAGCCGTTGGTGTAGATATGGGCAATGGTGTCATCATGAGGTACGATGAAAAACACGGGCGAGATCGTGGGCATTACTATCATAGGGGTGAGAACGGACAGCTTGGTATCGACGAGGACGCACAGCCATACAGATGGGATCGCAACCACCAAAGCCGCCCCGGACCGCAACTGCTTGACCAGGATTTTATGATAGGCAACCGAGGTGCCAACCAAGAAGAAGGTTCCGGGATTCGAGGCGGTCTTTGCAATCTCCGACTGCTTGCGGGTAGCGTATCTCGTGCTGAGACAGCGAGAGTGAACATAAGCGAAGGGAGAGATTCTCCCTTTCGTTCTTTCTTTTTTTTGCAAAAATGTTTATCAGGGCACTGTCGAAAAATCCAGTGATATCAGAACTTTTCACCCGCCACACCCATCCACCCCCCTCTTCTACATGCAATGAAAGTCCATAATCAGATAATCCACGCCAGATTTACACATTTTCCCAACAATCCATCAACAAAACCACGAAAACTGCCCGCACACCAATAAAAAAATAGATAGCCGCTGCTAATGGCGCAGACACACCATTCGTAACTAAAAAATCCTTAGCCAGTATCCAGAAACGGCACAAACATCAAAAACACCTCCAGAAGAGTCTTTTCACACCTGCTCAGTAGCCCCGCCCTCTGCATCACCAATCTGTTTTTCGCTTCTCTCCGAGAGCCCTGAAATCATCGGTCAGCAGATAGTCGCACCCGCCACCATCGATGATCTCAAG
Organism: Methanosarcinales archaeon; assembly: GCA_030672345.1. Classification (GTDB taxonomy): domain Archaea; phylum Halobacteriota; class Methanosarcinia; order Methanosarcinales; family Methanogasteraceae; genus Methanogaster_D. Next base: position 2,083 of record DAOVGO010000023.1, read on the forward strand.
GCAGGATGCTTCTCCTGAATCGATTCTGCTCGTCATCTAATCTCTGATAATCGGATGCATTCAAAACTCTCATCGAGTCAATATTTTCCAGAACCAGATTTGCAGCCCTGCCATGAGTGTCATTAAATGTGCTCATAGCATCAAGTTCACCGAGAACGATACCCGTCACAACCACGTCAAATTCGCTCAAAACCAGTGACAGCAAGGATGCCGATGCCAGCGAAACAAGAGCGGACGCATCAGCCACGAGCGATATCTTCCGCAATTCTATCGCTCCTCTCAAGCAGTCTCTTACTAACTTTTACCGACTCTGCATTCTGCCGTCCGATTACCACTGTAAGTTCGTTGTACGTTAGTTTATCGTCCAGATACGACTCCACAGCTTTCTCCCTGAGCTGCATGGTGGTTTCAACTCTTCCGAGATACTCAGAAAGCGCACTCTTTATTACCTCAGTACGATTCTTATATTCGAGTTTGGCGAGAATATCGGTCTTTTCGACCAATTCATCGGGAAGCCGAAGGTCGATCCTCGTAAGTCCAATCATCATCCGTACATTGTGTGTACTCCGTATAAAATCTTCCGTGATTGGGTATGAAACCAGATCTCCGGATGGAAGGGTGATATTTGCGTGTATATGCTGCGGGGGCGATCGGTCTGTCTGTAAAGGGCAGCGATGTGCAGCAAGCGCAACGAGCGCCTCCGACCTTCAATTGGGAGTGGTGCAGTCGCAAGCCAGATCTTCACGCCTGCCCTCTCGACTCCCCGCACACGATCCCCGTTGCGATCAGGTGCGCGACCCGAAGCGGCTCCGGGATGTGGCTATGAGTTGTTGAGAGCCGCACGATCTTAACAGCGTCCGTAATCCCGATTCCTGCGCACTGGATGTAGAGCGAACTCTCGTGCACATCGATTTTGGTGATCGTGCCAGCGTTCATGATGGCTTGCCACCGCAGGTCAACGTCCGGAAGATGCTGCAATGCACGCATGATCTGCTCCATGTCAGGCTCCGTTCGCATCACAACGATTATCGGCAGTCCGGTTCTGCTGTGCAGTTCTCTTATATCGATCACGTTAAACCCGCCATAAGTCACGCCGTCGAGCATGATCACACGGATCTGCGGGTAATGCCGGGTTCCTGTCACCATCTCTGCGATCACATCGGTTCCATCCAGCCCGTCCCGCGTGATCTCTGCCCTGAGCACGCCGTCGAGCCATTCCCCACCCCGGAAGATCACCCCGACGATCATGATGCGCTCTGCGATCAGAGCCGAATCGTCGATCGCAAGTATCCGGATCTCTCGTTTGATGTGCACGGCTAATATTTCACCTTCTCAAGAACCCTGATCCCCGAAATCGCAGTATCAGGATAATTTCCGCTCTCATCCTTCTCCGCGGACTTAACCATGTCCCAGATCGTTAAAAGCGCAGCGCTCACGCCGCAGAGCGCCTCCATCTCAACGCCGGTGCGCCCGACAGACGCAACCGTGACCACGGCAGAGATTACATTCACCCCATCCGAACTGTCCGCAGCATCTGTATCATCCGTATCAACTACATCACCTGCATCACCGGCACCGCCCACAACCTCAAAATCGATATCGATGCCGGTGATCGGGATCTGGTGGCACATCGGGATGATGCGTGGTGTCTCTTTGATCGCCATGATCGCGGCGATCCGTGCTGTCGCAAGCACATTCCCCTTCTCGACGCTGCCTGCACTGATCGCGGCGATCGTCTCCCCCCTGAGCTTGATTCTGCCGGTTGCGACAGCGCGCCTGATGGTCGCGTCTTTTCCGCTGATGTCCACCATCGCTGCGTGATCATCCCTGATGTGAGTGAATGATATCTCGCTCATGGTATGGTGAAACTTGCTTGACTCTGGCATAAGTCTTTCCGGCAAATTCTTACCCCATGATCAGCTGCATCACGATCGGGGTGATAAACGTCTCGATCAGGGCTGCGATGAAGAGGAGCGGAAGAATCCACCGTAAATAGAAGTTTACCGATCGTTTGATCTCGGATAGTATGTCTTTATTGGAAATCGTCCCTTTCATCCTCGAAAAAGCCATCACCCCGAGCCGCGTGCCAAGAGCCGCGCTCACAATGATCATCGGGAGTTCGATGATTCCGTGCGGCAGGATCCCTGCCACCACAAACAGATAACCTGATGTGCGTGCTTGCTCGCAGATCACGATGCCAAGAACCCATCCGTTGTACGCGACGAATCCGACCGGAATAATGATCAGCAGCCCGAATATTATCACAAGGAGAGCCTTGATCGCGTTGTTCAGAAATATGACAAGGAAAATCTCAAGCGGGCTTAGATCCATGAGCCATCCGAATTCGGCGCTAAGTTCCTCGACGAACCTCGCCGATTCGGACGGGTTTAGAACCGCATATCCATATCCGGCTATCATCGAGGCTGCGAAGATCAGGGTGATTGCCACTACGTATGTTCCGTACTTCCCGTATTCCCCGTATTCGTATTCTCCAGACGAGTTCAACTGCATCACACCCCGAATAGAATGCTCAGCGTGTTTCTGCATGCTGGCGATAGCCCGAGCACAAGGATTGTGAGCTTCAGCAGATCGCGGAGTTCGACATCGTCGAAATCGCTGTCGATCAGGTAGAGCAGAGGTATGAAGACGAGCAGCTTGAGCGGATACATCACCGCGCCCGTGCCTGTGATACCGATCAAGTAATTCTCCACGACATGCTTGCCGTGATAGTTGAGCAGATCGACGCCGACCGTGGTTGAGGATGCGTCAAAGAGGTGCGATCCAATGATTGCGATGTTGAATCTATCCGACAGGAACCGGATATTCATGCGCCGGGCAGAGAGATAGATCGCTGCTGTGACCAGAGCGGTGAGCGCCACGATCAGTAACGCTTCCGCCGGATTTGTGATACCTTCATGCCACAGCAGCGCGCAGATATTTACGGCAGCAAGGAGTAGTCCGACGCCGGAGAATGCGACGTGGTATCGTTCATGGTATATCCGGAGCGATACGGCAAGTGATATCACGGTCACAAAAAATACAACAAAATATATAACCGGCGTCACGAACAGATGATCGAGCGGTGGGGCAAACAGCTCGGCGTCCTCAAGTACCCGGAGGCTTGATCCAAAGAGCACGTAGCACACGACCCCAATGATGAACCGCCGGTCGATTACGATACTCAGATGCCGGAGCAGTCTCTGCACGCCAAAGATGCAGACGCCAAGCACCAGTGCCCACGTGATGGTGTTTACTATGTTGTAGCCCGTATCATTCAGGATCGGGTCTATATAATATTTATATACAATATCTCTGATCTCTAATTGCATGGTGCTTATTCTCTTGAATTCCGGTCGTATGGATATGTGCGGACATGCGTGAATATATGTGTTGCCTCGCATGTCCCGATTTCAGGTCAAGACTTTAATACTTGGCGATCACATCAGTCAAAAGGTGAAAAAACAATGGAACTTAACACCACCATCACGCTCATAGGGGTGCGCCTTGCAAAGATCGGCAACGAATTCATATACAAGGGACCCGCACCGGAATGCGAGGAATGTAGATTCAAGAACAGTTGTATGAACCTGTCCAGCGGGAGAAAATACCGGATCGTAAATATCAGAACCACAACCACGCACAACTGCCAGGTGCATGATGGGGGCGTGCAAGCCGTGGAGGTTGTGGAATCCCCAACCATTTCCGCAATCGAATCAAAGAAAGCATTCAAAGGCTCAAAGGTTGTTTTTGAACCCCCCTCGTGCAAGAAGAGCGAATGTAACATGTATGACCTATGCCACCCGATCGGGCTGGAGTTCGGTGACAAATGCACAATCTCTGATGTAATCGGAAGTGCGCCCGACGATTGCATGAAAGGACTGTTGCTTAAGATAGTTGAATTGAAACACGCCTGAATTACGCCCCGAGTCCTGACATGCCACGTGACCCCGGGACCGGTTTCATGGAAAAGCAGGCACACGGATGTTTACGAATGGGCAGGGAGCCCGGTCATCCGCATCACAAAAAACACGCTCCAGCCCCGAGCGAGATGATCTGCCCGTGAACCCAGCTTCCCTCGATCACCAGTTCGATTACGGTCTTATCTGCCAGTCTCGGCACGGTCGGGCTGCCAGGACATGCGATCATCACATCAGACTGCTCGATGAACGGGGTATGGATGTGCCCGACGATCAGCACATCGACGCCGAGTTCCCTTGCAAGATACCACAGCCCGCTGGTGTCGCCTACTGATAACTGCCCCTCGTGAACCACCCCGATCGTGATATCTCTCACTGTGAATACGGCTCGCTCAGGCAGAAGGCGTTTTAGCTCCGTGCAGTCAGAGTTGCCATGAACTGCGACCATCTCGCTTAGACTCCTCAGGTAGTCATAGCACGCTGCCGATGTGAAATCTCCGGCGTGCACGATCATATCCGCACCTTTCAGCAGATTGATCAGGCTATCTGGCAGCTCGTGATCGTGCGTATCCGAGATTACGATGATGCGGGTCATGGCTGCATGTTATGGCATTTGAGCACCATAAGATGAACTACGTAAGTATGGGCACTACCAATGCGTATCTCCCATCGGCGTCCACAAAGACCACGCTCTTGGCAATACACGCAAGTATCGCCTCCAATTTCTTCTTATTTATTATTACCTATTTTGTATTTTGGTAGCGTAAAACAAAATGTGCTCCCCTCGCCGGGCTTGCTCTCTGCCCATATCTCGCCGCCGTGCAGTTGGATGTACCCTCTCGCGAGCGTGAGACCGATCCCGATCCGGTCGCAGTGTCTGGTAAGCGTCGCATCCACCATAAAGAAGCGATCAAAGATTCTTGCCAGATCCTTCTCTGAGATTCCGACACCGTTATCCGCAATTGATATAAGGACAACGTCTCCACGATCATCGGCGGAAATCCGGATATCTCCGTTGATGTCCGTGTAATAAACTGCGTTGAACACAATATTATCCATGACGCGTGTGATCTTCTGCCGATCACAATCGATTGCCATCGACATCGAAATATCCACATCGACCGTGTGGTTCTTTTCGGCGATCAAATCCTGATGCCGCGCAAGAACCTCGCTTACGACCTCGTGCAACAGCACCGGGGCATAGTCGAGCTTCAATATACCGGCATCAAGGTCTGCAAGGTCGAGCATGTCATCGATCAAGAACTTGAGTTTATTCGCATTGATTTTTATATTTTCGATATAACGCTTCTGCTTATCAGTGAGATTCGCAGAATGAGCTTCAAGCAGATCATTGAACCCGATAACTGCTGCAAGCGGTGTGCGCATCTCATGCGCGACCACGTTGATGAAATCCACCTTCATCCGCTCCAGTTCTTTCTGCTCGGTCAGCTCGCTTGCGATCTCTATGACCAGCTGACTCCCATCCGGTCTGTGGAGCGGTGCTGCCGTCATCTCAAATAGCCTTCCGCTTCCACCTGCTGCCGTGTATTTGAACCGATCCACGCCTTTGTTGATGATCTCATCGATGGCACAGGTCTCGCATGGTGTACCCCTCCCGGCAAATGTTTCATAGCACTTCTTGCCGATGTTGTTGCCGAACACCCTGATCATGAACTCGTTCATGTACACGATCTCATAATTCTCGTCTTCGATGACCACGCCGACTGGTATGTTCAAAAGCAGCAGTTCGAGCTCTTCCTTACTGTAATCTCCTGAATCTCCTGGATCGTCGACTTTCATATGTGTCCCCATAATCCACCATATTACCATTATAAAGGAGGATACATAAACATTGAGGTCGATGCGGGGCTCTCATGTCAGGTGGTATCTGACATGGTAAGTTACGGGTCACATCAGTGTAATCCGCTCACATAAATATCGCTGCCGCATAATACGCCCCAAAGCAGACAAGAAACACGCCGCATCCTGTCAGAAACGTGCGATATGTGCGATCAGACATCAGTTTCCCACCACTGCTCGATATTATCGAAACAGAGACGTACCAGAACAGGTCTGCAATCCAGTGCCCGATGATGAAGAGTGCGGCGGCAAGAAAGCCGACTTTGAGCCCATCCATGACCATGCTGCTTCCGATGGTCAGCCACCAGATCAGAAAGTACGGGTTTGAAACCGATGTCAGAATGCCGGAGGCGACCGGACTGCCAGCGATGCCTCTTTTTACGTCAAGTGTGGCATTCCTTGACGAGCCTATCGTCATCATCCCGAAGATGATCAAAGCCCCACCCCCCACGAGTGATACGATATTGAAGACTATATCATTTGCGATCGAGAATCCAAGGAATATCACGGTACAGATCAGGATCTCGACCGCCGCATGTCCGAGCACGATCAACAGACCGGCGATCCAGCCCCTCCGAAGCGACGCCTCGATGGTTGCAAAGAGCATTGGTCCCGGGACGGCTGCTCCGGTGAGCCCGATGGCAAACCCGATTACGAGCAGCTCGATCATGCGTCATCTGTCATCTATCATGTCATATTATGTCATGCGTCATCTGCCATTGCATCGCATGGCACACGTCATCTGGCACGGAGTCTCGCCGCATGTTCGACCCGCTGATTGATCAGCGCTGCAGTCCCGATGTCGGATCTTGCATAGAGATCGCCTCGTATCGCAGAAAGCCCGTGTGCTGCGATCCTCTCTGCATCCGCAATCGCCTGTGCGATCCCAACGACTGCAATCGCCCGCGATCCTGTGGTGTACACCTTTCCCGCCTCCTCATAAACGCTCGAATAGAAGAGCATAGCATCCCCGGAATCGCCGATCTCGATGATCGAGTCCTTCACCGGGTTTTCAGGGTAGCCTGCCGGAACCAGATACTTGCAGACGGTTGCGAGACGCTCGAATTCAACGTCCAGATCAGAGAGCGACTCATCCGCGACCGCCCGCAGAATGTCTGCAAAATCGGTTTTGAGTATCGGTAGCACGTTCATCGCCTCAGGATCGCCGAACCGTGCATTAAACTCGATCACCATGATCCCTTTTGCCGTCAGCATGAACTGACCGTATAATATGCCTTTGTAGGCTCCGGCATCGCCCCTGATCTTTTCGATGACATCACGCATGATCTCTTTCGCATCCTCGTAGTCCTGTTCCCGCATGAACGGCGGTATGTTGCCTGCAGCAGAATAAGATCCCATGCTTCCGGTATTCGGTCCCTTATCGCCGTCGTAAGCGCGTTTATAATCCTGTACAGCCGGCGCAAACGCAAGCGTCCTGCCATCGGTGAATGCCTGCACAGTAAACTCCTCTCCCTCGAGATTTTCCTCGATGACGACCGGTCCATCACGCAGAACCTCGGAAGCGTACGCCTTTGCACCACTCAGGTCAGAAAAATGATCGCCCATCACCTTGACGCCTTTTCCGCCGGTAAGCCCGATCGGTTTCACGACAACATTGCCGAGTTTCTCGATGAACTGATATGCCTCTGCATCATCGCCCCGATCGAAGACCTCGAAGACCGGGCACCCGCGAATCCTGTGCTTGCGCATGAACCTGCGAGCCCATGCCTTGTCCAGTTCGATCTGCGCCGGCGCGAGTTTCGGTCCGAGACACGGAAAACCCTCATCTTCGAGCACGTCCGCGAGTCCGATCGCAAGCGGCGCTTCAGGACCGATCACGACAAAATCAACGTTCTTCAATCTCGCATAAGGGAGGATGTCCTCGACAGTCTCCTTTGCGATCAGGAAATCCCTGCACAATCCTGCGATTCCCGGATTCTTCCTGCTCATAACCGCATATAGATCGGGGCTGTGTCTGCTGCGTGCGATCGCCTCTGCAATCGCATGTTCTCTGCCTCCGCCGCCTATGAGTAATATCTTCATGCTTGGGAGAGTATGTGAAGGGAGTTATAAGAGTTTTGTCAGAGCGGGGCTGCGAGACCGTCGTGTGATTCAATTGCAGCCGTGCAAACTTTCCATAATTGTAAAAAATACGTAACTACTCAGGTATGTTGATTGGTCGCCCGATTGCGATCCTGTACTTTCTGGCAAGAAAAATAACCGCAGAGTGCGCAGAGGAACGCAGAGTAGTTAACCGCTTATTCCCCCTCCGCGCCCCTCCGCGTACTCTGCGG
>DAOVGO010000019.1 GCA_030672345.1 Methanosarcinales archaeon
GTCCCGCGGGTCGCATATATCACAAACCCGAGATCAGACAACTTCCGCACAGCATCCGCCACCTTAGCCCTTGCCCATTCGGGTACGGTCACGAGAACGCCACCCTCCTCCGGATATGTCGGAAGCGGTGTCCCTGTCGCATCCTGTGCCTTGTAAAACGCCATCCCGAAGTTGTCAGCGATCCCCATCACCTCGCCCGTCGCCCGCATCTCGGGTCCGAGCACAGGATCGACCTCAGGGAACATATTGAACGGGAATACCGCCTCTTTCACTGCTACATGCGGGAGATCGTATTCCTTGAGTTCAGGGAAGTCAGATATCTTTTTCCCAAGCGCGATGATCTGTGTTGCGATATTTGCGAGCGGAATTCCGGTAACCTTGCTCACAAGCGGGACAGTGCGTGACGCACGCGGGTTTGCCTCAAGGATGTAGACCACATCATCAGCTATCGCGTACTGTATGTTCATGAGACCGACGACACCAAGTGCTCCCCCCATCTTTGCGGTGTATTCCTTGATTATCCTGGTGTTCTCGTCTGTTATCGTTCGCGGAGGTATCACACATGCGCTATCTCCGGAATGAACCCCGGCAAGTTCGATGTGCTCCATAATCGCTGCAACGAACGTCTCCTCGCCGTCTGAGACCGCATCGACCTCGACTTCGGTTGCATCCTCAAGGAACTTGTCGATCAGGATCGGATGCTCGGGTGTTACCTCGACAGCCATCCTTGCATAGTCGATCAGCATCTCTTTGTCATAGACGACCTCCATGCCCCGTCCGCCAAGCACGTACGAAGGTCGTACCATCAGCGGATACCCGATCTTCTCGCCCTTCGCAATCGCCTCCTCAAACGACCGTGCGATATCGTTCTCTGGCTGGGGGATATCGAGTTTTAGCATCATGTCCTTGAACCGCTCTCTGTCCTCCGCAATATCGATGCTATCCGGAGACGTGCCGAGAATGGTAACGCCTGCGTCCTGCAGTTCCTTTGCGATGTTGAGCGGAGTCTGTCCGCCGAACTGGACGATCGCGCCCTCTGGCAACTCCTTTTTGTAGATGCTCAGCACGTCCTCGACCGTCAGGGGCTCGAAATACAGCTTATCAGAGGTGTCGTAGTCGGTTGACACCGTTTCCGGATTACAATTGACAATTATCGTCTTTATACCTGCATCACGAAGTGCAAATACGGTGTGAACGCACGTATAATCGAACTCGATCCCCTGACCGATCCTGTTTGGTCCACCGCCAAGGATCAGTATCTTTCTCCCCTCGACAGGATCGTTCTGATCTTCTCCGTTGTATGTGGAGTAATAATATGCCCCGTCCGCACCGCTCACAGGAACCGGCTGGTGATGCTGCACAAGACCAAGCCCAATGCGTCTATTTCTGATCTCTGTCTCAGACATTCCAAAGATCTCACCAAGGTAACGGTCAGAGAAGCCATCCTTTTTTGCTGCAATTAACAGTTCATCAGAGAGCGTCCTGGATTCTTCCATCTCCCCCTCCATATCCGCAAGTTCCTTCATCTGCCCAATGAACCATCTGCCAATGTGCGTTCTCTCGTAACCCTCCTCAACAGAGAGCCCTTTCTTGAGCGCCTCGTAGAGCTGGAATATCCGCTCGCTGCTCGGCGTTCCGATCGCGCCCTTCAGCTCTTCAAGAGATATATTCTCGAACTTCCCTATCCTTCCAAGCCCGTATCGCTTCGTCTCAAGCGACCGGATCGCCTTCTGGAAGGATTCCTTGAAGTTCTTCCCGATCGACATGACCTCGCCTACTGCCCGCATCTGTGTCCCGAGAACGTCGTCCACGCCCTTGAACTTCTCAAACGCCCATCTCGCAAACTTTGCAACGACGTAATCCCCGCCCGGCGTGTACTTTTCGAGCGTGCCGTCTCTCCAGTACGGAATCTCATCCATGGTGATCCCTGCTGCGAGTTTTGTCGAGATCCTTGCGATCGGAAATCCTGTCGCCTTCGAGGCAAGCGCTGATGATCTGGACGTTCTCGGGTTGATCTCGATTACCACAAGCCGGTCAGTCTCGAGATCATGAGCAAACTGGACGTTCGTTCCGCCGATCACCCCGATGCTCGTAACGATCCTGTATGAGTAGTCCTGCATCCGTTTCTGGAGTTCGGGAGGGACCGTTAACATCGGCGCGACACAGAAGCTGTCGCCGGTGTGAACGCCCATCGGGTCGCAGTTCTCGATGAAACAGACCGTGATCAACTGGTTCTTCGCATCCCGCACCACCTCAAGTTCGAGTTCCTCCCACCCGAGAACCGACTCCTCGATCAGGATCTGACCTACGAGAGAGGCGGCAATCCCCCTTGCCGCAATCGTTCTGAGTTCTTCCAGGTTATACACAAGTCCGCCGCCTGTTCCGCCCATCGTGTACGCAGGTCTCACGACTACCGGGTATCCGAGCTTCTCTGCGATCTTCTCGGCTTCTTCGACCGTATACGCAGGCTCGCTCTCCGGCATCTCGATTCCCAGCTCCCGCATCGTCTCCTTAAAAGCGATACGGTCCTCACCCCGCTCAATCGCATCCGGCTGAACCCCGATGACCGTGACCCCGTGTTTTTCAAGAACGCCGGCTTTGTAGAGAGCTGATGAAAGATTCAACCCGGTCTGCCCGCCGAGGTTCGGCAGGAGCCCGTCCGGTTTCTCTTTTTCGATGATCTTCTCAAGATTTGCGAACGTCAAGGGCTCGATGTAGGTGATGTCTGCAATCTCCGGGTCTGTCATGATGGTTGCAGGGTTTGAGTTGACGAGCACGATCTCGTAACCCTCTTCGCGCAGAGCCTTGCACGCCTGTGTGCCCGAATAATCGAACTCGCACGCCTGCCCGATGACAATCGGACCTGATCCGATGATCAGGATCTTGTGTAGGTCTTCTCTCTTTGGCATGGTTCTCACTTGTCCTGACACTGGGGGGCGAGGGCGTAAAAAGGTTATCTGCCAGGGTGGTTCTGGCTGGCATTGACACACGCCGTTAACATAATATATAGCATATAATGACAATTATAATTATTATGGGATGTGGGCGTGAGGCGGGGGAATTTCCCTACCACATCTCGAAACCAGATACAGGGGGTCACTGAAGATACAATAACACCGCGCTTTTAAAAAAATAAAAAAGAGGGGAAGGAATCTTGCAATCCTGCCCTGAAACGTGTAGGACTGTTTGCGTTCCTTGATATATGCCTCTGATAGGGCGTATATAAATGCATGATCCAAGAGCGGGGTGAAAGTGAATGGTCTCTACACAGGTAAATTCGGCAAGGATTCGTTCATCCGTGTTCACGATTTTCTTAATGTCTCTGCGAAGCCAGCCGTGCCGCATCCATCAATCATCAACCATCAGCCATCTCCCAAAAAATCCGGGGGAGCTTGCAGAAACCCATGAGCTCCTCCAGTTTCCAGCGGGCAGGCACTCCGTCCGCCCCCCACCCCCTGAACCGGTAATATTCGTCCAGCGCACGCTCAAATTCGCCGCGATCGATGCCGCCATCGCCAAAGAACCGGGCAGGCAGCGTATCATCCGCCCGCGTGAAGCCTGCATGCAGATTGAACATACGCTCAAGATTCCATATCCGCTCGCCTGTGCGCAGCAGATCCTCTGATCTGTACGAAATTCCGGTTACAGCGCTCAGCATGTCCGAATACTCCTCTGCCGAGAGAGCAAAGGACGAAAAACGGCACATCACAAGCGAATCCATCGCAGCCGAGAGATTCTGGAAGATAGCGACCAGCCCCGGCTTCCCGAGGAGGGTGCGGCGGTCGATCAACTTCGGTTTGCCGATGATCTCGGGCGCAACCATATATGCCCGCGTATGGCATCCGCCGCGGTTTGATGTCGCATAAGCCAGCGCCTGCCCGAGCACGCCCCGCGGATCATATCCGGGCAGTTCCAGCCCTTTCGAGTGTATGCTCGCCTCTCCAGCGTTCCTCGTCTCTGAGTATGCCTTTGATCCCATGCCCAGCTCATCCCCGATCCCCGCTCTCTCTCCGATCATGGACACCAGCTCGGTTAATTCGTGCGTCTCTCCGCATATCTCCTGATGGCAGGCGATGGTTGAACCGCACGAGATCGTATCCATACCATAATCGTTGCATATCCGATTTGCGTCCGTGATTTTATCAAAATCGTCATTATCACAGTCAGGTCCGAACATAGCGATCGTTTCATATTCCGGAATCTCGATATCTTCGTATGTACTGCGTTTGCATGCAATCGAACATTTGTGGCAGGAATGCCTCTTTAACCTGTAATTTTCCCTGATGTATTCGCCGGATATCGACTCGACATCCCCAAAGTGCATATTCCTGAAGTTCCTGGTGGGCATCAGTTTGAAATGATTGATCAGATTCACAAGCGAGGGAGTTCCGTAAGTCGAGAGGCTTTTGAGTGCGGGATTTGCGCGCAGCAGCCGCAGAATCTCCTCGCTGGCATCCCTGAACCTTTCCTCGTCAGCAACACCGGGTTTGCCACTCCCGCGTAGAACGATCGCCTTCAACTGCTTGTGCCCCATCACAGCACCGATGCCGCCCCGCCCGGATGCGTGGATGCGGTCATTCATGATGTTTGCGAACCGGACGCCGCTTTCTCCGGCGCGCCCGATACATGCCACCCGCCCGTTATGCTCAGCCGTCAGTAGTTCTGTTGCCTCGCGCACGTTCATCCCCCATAAGCTGGACGCATCATTGATGCTGATGTCATTGTCGTCGATTCTGATATACACCGGGGCATCAGACCTTCCGGTGATGATCAGCGCATCAAGTCCGGCGCGTTTTAATTCGCTTCCGAAAAAGCCCCCGCCGCTTGAGTCAACGATCGTGCCTGTTAGCGGCGACTTCGTGACGAAGGAGTGCCGTCCCGACATCGGCGCGATGCCTGTGAGCGGACCCACTGCAAGTATGAGCGGAGCAGAGAGCACACCTGAAGCTGGAGATGAAGCTGGAGATGAAGCGGGGTCTGTCATGCCGCACAGGAGAGCCACGCCAAGCCCTCTTCCGCCAAGAAAGTCTCTTGCAAGGTCTTCCGAAAGCCGGGTGCGTCTGATTGTTCCATGATCAAGATCGATTGTAGCGATGTTTCCGGTCCAGCCGTGCATCTTCATAGGTGGCACCACCTGTACTCTCTTATCGGTGATGGTAGATATATCTCACATCTCACACATACCATGGCAACGGACGATTCGAATGATTCGGCTGATTCGAATGACTCGGGCAGTGAACGGGCGAGCATCACACAAAATAGAGAGGTCTTGCCACATCAAGCCCGGAGCCGCTCATCTCCTGCGCCACAGAACCGCGGCAATCCCGACCGCCACGCCGATTATCGCGATCACCCGGACCACGATCGAAACATCCATCCCGCCCCATCCTGCCACCTCTTCCCCGGTTGGTCCGGTTGGTCTGGTCGGAATCGCTCTTGCGATCGGCGTAACCCGCGTGGTCGGCGCCTGGGTGGGTGGCGGGGGCGGCGTTGTGACCGATAATTCGACAGACTGCCACGTATTCGGATCGTTTGCGATATTGTCCGCAATTCTGACCATGTACGCCCCTACAGATGCATTATCACTTGCATGAATCGTTATCTGGTACTCAGCGGTCTTTCCGGCATCGATGATCTGCGATTCCACCGGGGATACCGTTATTCCGGGCGGCAGGTCCTGAACTATGAGACTGGCGTCATAGCAGAGGTTTCCATGATTCGTGATCGATATGCGGGATGTTGCAATCGATCCTTGTTGAACCTCGATAGGCGGGATCGTGCCCGGCGTGGCATAATCAGTGTATGCCGAGTCATCCTCGATGACAGATGCCGCCGGATTTACGAGCACTAAGAGCACTAACCACACCAGCAGTGCACGGATGATCGTTTTCATCAGTATGTAACTTTGTGTATGAGTGATGCATAAGACTTACGCCGATATCAAGCGATGGTTTTAAGGGGCACAACCCGAACGTTCCAGCGGAATCGCGGTGACTTTGTGGCGGCGTTTTCGTTGCTCGTGAGCATTCGTGGCAACTATCGAATTTTTATGGAGATTTGGTACTCTTTGTTGGTGCCCGGGGCTGTTGTTCGTTGTTTGGGGTGGAGATCCGGAATATTTGTGTCATGTGTGTACGTGTTCTCTGGTGTTTTTCGACTCGACCAGAAGAAATTAAAAACCTTAACCCCCCAATTTATGCGTAATAGGTTGAGGTCCACCCCAAGCTTCTCTGCCAATTCTCCTACGGCACAACCTTGGATCCTGCTCATGCATCCATGGACCGACACGCCGCAGAAAGGCGACCTGAACGGCAATGACCAGATCACCCCGCAGACGCCGCAATCACGCTCGTAATCGCAGCCGGCGGTCCCACCTCGTGCGACCTCATTCCAATTGCAAAATGATTTATAACATCAGTCATCAGTATGATCCATGCTTCCGATACTCACGCAAACGCTTAAAGACGCGCCGATCGTCCGCAGGGGCGAGTATCACTACTTTATTCACCCGATAACGGACGGCGTGCCAGAACTTACGCCTGCGCTGCTCTCAGAGGTTGCAGACCGCATCATCGAACTGGTTGATACCGATGTGGACAGGATCGTGACCATCGAGTCGATGGGAATCCCGGTTGGGACGGTGCTTGCAATGAAAACCGGTATTCCGCTTGTGATCGTCAGAAAACGGCAGTACAACCTCCCAAACGAGATTGCAGTACATCAGTGTACAGGATATTCAAAGGGGGAACTGTATCTGAACGGAATCAATAAAGGTGACCGTGTGATGCTTGTTGATGATGTTATCAGCACGGGCGGCACGATGAAAGCGGTTATTCAGGCGCTGAAGATCGCTGGCGCGGAGATTTGCGACATCATCACGGTCATCGAACGTGGCGAGGGCGCATCGTCCCTGCGTGCTGCCGGACACGACATAAAGACACTGGTTTCGGTGGATGTAGACGCAGAGGGTGTGGTGGTCAAATCGGTTCTGGGATGAAGCATGATCGGATTTTAGCCTCCGAGATCGCCGCTTACCTGCGATGCCCGCGTCTTGTATACTTTCGCAGTCGGTCAGGGGCTGATGAGCAAAAGACCATCGACACAAAGTATTTATCGCATCTTATCCTGAAGGAGCTTGCGCTTACCCACCATCATACCGCTGCCAGCGATGGCACTGGTGACGCCGGCGATGCCGGTAGCACGGTCGAAAGACTGCGCACCGAACTCAAACGCATCGCAGACGAGCTTTTGGTGCTGTATCGCGCCGAACTCTCTGATGTGGATCACCAGATGGTGCTGGATGCGGCAGACAGCATCGATATCGATGTGATCGGCTCACGGATCTCGGATTATGTCCGGATAATCGGAAAAAATGCGCTTCTCATGAAAATAACCCCGTGCGCAGTCGAATACGCCATGTATTCTGATGCACTCGGGATTGCCGGGGCTCCGGACAAACTGGTGCGGATCGATGGCTCTGTGCTGCCATATCTCACCAGGACTGGTGAAAAGCCGGAACATGGGGCTTGGAAACCGGACCGGTTGCAGATCACAGCCTACGCGATGCTGGTGGAGGAAACGTTCGGGCAGGCTGTGAAATACGGAATCGTTGAGTATGCAAGGTTCTTTGAGCTGCGTGAGGTGAATATCAAGTCGAGAGACCGGCGTCGGGTTCTGGAACTGCGGAATCGGATCCGGATGATCAAGGACGGCAGAATGCCTGACCGCCCGCGGGATGCGCCCTGCGAGTTCTGCGCATTCGAGGAGGGCTGCACTGCGCAGAGATCGCTTGCATCGAAGTTTTTTTAGCCGCCGGCTGCATCATAACAACGGCACAACCCGGATATTTCAGTGAAATCGATAGATATTGCGACGCGACTTCTTGCCGCACACGAATTTCACGAATAAACGAACATCAAAAATCCGGGTAATCGGCGGAAATACGCTTCGAAATTTTAGATGGCGCCTCAACACCGTGGCGGTGTGACAGTTCCATGCCACCTGCCATGATCGAAAGATATTAATCCACAAACGACCATCACAACCACGATTAGATGTACGCGAACAGAATCACCTCACTACCGCCATACCTCTTCGCAGCGATAGACCGAGCGAAGGAAAGCGCGATACAAGACGGAGTCGATGTCATCGATCTTGGTGTTGGCGACCCTGACCTGCCGACGCCGCCCCACATCATCGATGCGCTCTGCACATCCGCAAAAAACCCAGATCGACATAAATACCCGTCGTATACCGGTATGTTCTCATTTAGGGAGGCGGCAGCCGAATGGTACAAAAATACGTTCAATATCTCGCTTGATCCGGGAAATGAGGTGCTTGCGCTCATCGGGTCAAAGGAAGGTCTCGCACACATCCCGCTTGCGTTTTTAAATCCCGGAGACATCGCGCTCGTGCCTGATCCCGCATACCCGGTGTACAGGATCGGCACACTCTTCGCAGGAGGCGTGCCCTACACCATGCCACTCTCAGCGGAGAACGATTTCCTGCCGGATTTGGATGCGATACCAGGCGATGTTGCAGACCGCGCCAGACTGATCTTTCTGAATTACCCGAACAACCCGACTGCAGCGGTCGCAGGTCCAGACTTCTTTGGGGAGGTCGTCGATTTCGCATCAGAGCATGACATCGTCGTGGTGCATGACAACCCGTATTCTGAGATGACATTTGACGGATACCGTGCGCCGAGCCTCTTATCGACACCGGGCGCGATGGAGGTCGGGGTCGAGATGCATTCGCTGTCAAAGACCTACAACATGACTGGCTGGCGCATCGGTTTTGCGGTCGGAAACGCCGAGATCCTTTCAGGGCTTGGCGATGTCAAGACAAACATCGATTCCGGAGCATTCGAGGCTGTACAGGAGGCTGCCATCACCGCACTCACCGGTCCGCAGGATTGCGTCGAAGATATGCGCAGGATATACACGGAAAGGAGAGGTCTGCTGATCGAAGGCTTACATGCGCTCGGTATCGATGCCACGGTACCAAAAGCCACGTTCTATGTGTGGGCGCCAGTGCCGGATGGCTATACATCGATATCCTACTCAGGCGAACTGCTTGACAGGATCGGGATCGTGGCAACGCCCGGTGTCGGATTCGGAGAATTTGGAGAAGGGTATGTGCGGTTCTCGATGACCAG
>DAOVGO010000082.1 GCA_030672345.1 Methanosarcinales archaeon
TACCAGTGTTTGTGGGGCGGATACCGAGCAGATTGAGTTGTATGAGACGACTCAATCAAAGGAAGATCCGGTGGATCATACGGGAAATGGATCGTGGAAAATCCAGCAGCTCGATTGCAGCCGTGCAGAAAGTAAGCCAGCGGAGAGTTCAGCAATTGTACGAACAATATAAAGATACTGGCGAAATCCCAGTTTTACAGAAGTGTGGGAGGAAAAAACGGGAGTTAACTGCAAACGAAGAGAGCATAATACTTGATGCTCATGAAGAATACAAAGTAAATGCTTTAGCGTTGGAGAAAGTAATAAACAGATATTATAAAATGCACATACCACACAATCGTATCCATCAGGTTCTTAAAACCAACGACAAAGCAAAGGACGAGCCTAACAAACAAAAACAACGTAAATGGGTCAGATATGAACGAAAGCACAGTCTGAGTTTGGTGCATGTCGATTGGCATGAACACGGCAATATACAGGTAATTGCGTATCTGGACGACGCATCCAGGAAGATACTCGCTGCAGGTGAGTTTGATAGTGCCAATATTGAGAATGGTATACGTATACTGGGCAAGGCTGTCAAGGAAGTAGAATTTTATGGACCTATCAGAGCGTTACTCTCCGATAATGGCAGCGAGTTCTCAAGTCACTGGAAACACAAAAAAGAAGGTTCAACCGGTATATTTCAGAAGCATCTGGAACAGTACGGGATAAAACATATAACAACGAGTGTAAATCACCCGCAGACGAATGGGAAACTTGAGAAATGGTTCGACTTGTACGAGCGGAAGAGAGACGAATTTGATACATTGGATGGATTTATAGGCTGGTATAACGATAAGAGACCGCATGCGAGCCTGGATTTTGAGAACGCAGAAACGCCATCGGAAGCGTTCACGAGAAAATTGAGACCGGGGGATGTGTTTCATGCTATGATAAACTTGTTTGGGTGGTGATCAGTATGATGGAATCTACTTGAAGTAATATTGAAATAGGCGAAATTGATTCAGGAAAACACATCATCCATGTACCTAACATCTTTCTCTTCGAGACCCGGATTGTTTGAGATCAATCGAGAATATTTTTCATAAGCGACGTTAAAATCCATGATCTTAACATCAATCTCCTGTTAATCGCTGAATTGCAGTTTATTCCAGAATTTTTTTGAAAATACGCTGTTAAATCCTTCCACCTGGCCGTTATTCCACGGGCTTCTTGGAGCTATATATAGAGGATAAACGCCCAAATTAAGCAGGAAGAACGTGATTTTGCCGATGTACTTTGCATGCGGCAGATTAGCCCCGAATGCGGAATCGTTATCTATTTTCAATATTTCAGGGATCGGATGCGCCATCCAGATTTCTTCTAATGTCCGTATCGCCTGTTCAGTAGTCTGGCCGTCAATCCTCCTTACTATGCCAAGCAATTCCTGGGCGGATGTATTTGCATGTGAGGAAATTGATCATGTTGTCAGAGCCTTTGAGATACTTTGGACCGATGAAATCGATACTCATCATACTTTTGCCAGAGTTTGGTCAGCGTATATTCCGGATATTTCATGTATGCTCCGTCCTTTTTTCTTCAACACCTGAGCTTCTCACCAGTCCCGCCTCCTTCAATACGCCATCTATATATGACTTCGAGACTTCTTCGCCGGTCTGGTTTTCATAATTCTTCTTGACCACTTCCGAACCGATGAAATAGCTGTCTTCTTTCTCTAAGTCTTTCCTTATCTGTATAATTTGCTGTTTTGTTTCGGGCGCGTATTTTCTCGATGTCCCCTTTTCCCAGCCCCGATTGTCGATCGATACCTCTCTTTCATCCATCCGCACCCATTTACCTACACTGTTTTTGCTTGCCAGTATATGGCGTGCTATCTCACGATTACTCCAGCCTTTCTCATGCAGTTCTCTTGCTTTTTTACGTTTCGAGATTAATAATTCTTTCTTCATTTCGGACACTTATTTTATACATGGGTTGTTTTACATAAGGTTTGTCTCAAATATAAAGTGTCCCACTTCTATTCCAAACATAACCGTTAGTGGGCTAACATTTAACGCCAGCAAGGATTGGTACGATAATCTTACAGATGTAAGTTTACAGTCACCACCATATCCGGATTTCGTTCTGGAACCGGGAGAACGCTGGCAGACGGATATAAGCACCCCGGAGCCACTTTATGGAGGGCACATCTACTTCAAGTACAACATAACGGACCTAAATGGTGGCAGCGATCCGGTGAATAACTGGGCAGACCATCCTATTGTTCCTGTTAAGAAAGATGTAGATGTGTCTGCGGCGACATCGTCCGGATTCGCAGCGGGCATCCTCGCCCTGCTCGGATTGGAGTGAAGTGTGGTCAGAAAGGGTTCGAGTGAAATTTGTTCACTTGAATCTTTTTTTCTTTTTTAAGTGCTTCTGAAACAATGTGCGCAATGGATGACTTGATGAGGCTAATTTTTCAACTACACATTCGATCGGGTCTCGCTCATCGCGTACTCAGCGCTAATCACGTTGTCAAGTCTGCTGAGTCTTCTCGCGCTCATTCGCAGCAATCAGGGATCGCATATTCCTGTGGCGGGAAAGAGATCATACATTTCATCGATTCAAAGGAGTTCACATCGGGTCGTTTCATTTCACAGGATACCTAACGACGCGATCCGGTTCCTCGGGGAGACCGGTGGTGCTGATGCTGCGGTGGTCATGGCATGGTGGGATTCCACGCTCGAGATCGAGGCGGCAGGGGGGACTCCTGTGATATGCTATGCATCAGAGAGAATCGAGCACACGGTCGCACGACCGACCTCGATTAACGAATTTGAGCCAGACGAGCGGGTGGCAGATGTTGCGCGGTTCTTTGTGACCGACTCGGCTGAGGAAGCAAAGGGTATTGCGGATGAGTACGGCGCAACCATCGTATATCTGCCGAGATACTATGGACCCAGCTTGTTCTGGGCTATGACCGAAGCGATGGACCCAAAACCAGAGACGTCGTCGCAATCGGAGTTTGAGCAGTCGTACGAACAGTCGATGTACTATCGTTTGATTAGTTGCTCTGATCCGGAGCCTTTTGAGAGGATATTCGAGAACGACGCTGTCTGCATCTATCGTATCTACCGGCTGGGATGAACGTGGCATGGCACGACTGTATGGCTGGATTTCCAGATAGTGCCTATAAGAAGAACTAAAACAAACACCAGTATATGCAGATCGGAGTGTACGTATGCCACTGCGGGCTCAACATCGGCGGGGTACTTGATATAGATGCAATCGTGGCGTACGCACAGGAGCTTGATGGCGTCTGCATCGCAAGAGGCATCGAGTTCGCATGTTCCGATGCCGGACAGGAGCAGATCAGAAGCGACATCAAGGCTAGCGTTGATCGCGTGGTTATAGCCGCATGTTCGCCGCGTATGCACCAGACGACCTTTGAGCGCCTGCTCGAGGATGCGGGGCTCAATCCGCACCTTCTGGTGATGGTTAATATACGCGAGCAGTGCTCATGGGTACATGCGGACAACCGACCGCTTGCGACCCAGAAAGCGATCGATCTGGTGCGCATGGGGGTGGCGCAGGCGCGGGAGCTACTTGCGATCCCGAAGCGGACGATCCCGATCAATCAGGACGTGCTCGTGGTGGGCGCAGGGGTTGCCGGCATACAGGCAGCCCTTGATCTTGCAGACGGCGGCACGACCGTGCACCTGATCGAAAAAGAGCCGACCATAGGCGGAAGAGCGATTCTGTACGGGGCTCTGTTCCCGACAAACGACTGCTCGATATGCATCATCGCCCCAAAGATGACAGATGTCCTCAATCACCGGAATATCAATCTGCACACGTGTTCTGAGGTTGCTGAAGTAGGGGGGAGCGTGGGCAATTTCAAGGTACGCTGCATAAAAAAGCCCGGATTCGTCAAAAGCGACGTGTGTAAGGGCTGCATCGAGGATTGTGCGTATATATGCCCGATCACAGTTCCAAACGAGTTTGATTACGGCATCGGGGTCAGGAAGGCGATCTACATACCGGTGCCGCAGGCGGTTCCGATGATCGCATGCATCGATGATCACTGCGTTGGCTGCGGATTGTGCGAAGAGGCGTGCCCTCTGGATGCTATCGATTATTTCCAGAAGGAAGAGGTGTTTGAGTTCAATGCGGGCGCGATCATCGTTGCAACCGGCTGGAAACCCTTTGACGCATCCCGCAAGGAGGAATACGGGTATGGGCGGCACCGGGACGTGATCACATCGCTGCAACTCGAACGCATGTTAAATGCGAGCGGTCCGACAGGGGGGCGTGTGATCCAGCCATCGACAGGAGAGCTTGTACGCAAAGTCGCGTTCATCCAGTGCGTGGGATCAAGGGATGCAACCGTTGGCAACGAATACTGCTCTGTCGTCTGCTGCATGGCTGCAATCAAGAATGCCAACCTGATCAAGGAAAGAGATCCGGATACCGATGTTTCAATTCATTACATCGACATACGAGCCTGTGGGGATAGGTATGAGGAGTATTACCAGCGTACACAGGAACTCGGAGTCGATTTCGTACGGGGCAGGGTCGCAGAGGTGCTGACTCACGGAAGAAAGCCGGTCATCAGATACGAGGACACGCTGGCGGATGACGGGGTTATCGAAGAGGAATGCGACCTTGTCATCCTTTCGGTCGGGCTCGAGGCGAACAGCGAGGTTAGCACGGTTCTTGGCGTCCGTACCAGGGCGGACGGGTTCATGCAGGCTGCGCACCCGAAACTGCGACCTGTTGAAACGCAGACCGACGGCATCTTCATCGCAGGGTGCGCATCAGGTCCGAAAGACATCCAGACATCGGTTGCACACGCGTCTGCCGCCGCTTCCAAAGCATCGAGTCTGCTCAAGGACGGCAGTCTGAATATTGACCCGCTGAGTGCGCATGTAGACGTAGATAAGTGCACCGGATGCGCGCTCTGCATGTCTATTTGTTCATTCGGGTGCATCAGCATGGTGCATGGCAGGGCAGTGGTCGATGAACTGGCATGTAAGGGCTGCGGTTCGTGCAGTGCAGCATGTCCGAGCGGCGCAATCGAGCCGCATACGCATACCGACGACCAGATCGTCTCGCAGATCCATGCGCTTGAGAAGAGTGAGTGCCCGCTTGTTGTTGCGTTTCTCTGCAACTGGTGCGCTTATGCGTGCGCGGATCTGACAGGCGTGCTCCGCATCTCGTATCCGACCAATGTCCGCGTGATCCGCGTGATGTGCGCAGGCAGGGTCAACCCGGGCTTCGTGCTCGAAGCGCTCAGGCAGGGTGCAGATGGCGTGCTGGTCGCAGGATGCCGCCCTGGCGAGTGCCATTATACATACGGAAACGAACATGCAACACACCGGATGGATGCGCTCGCAGGCGCACTGACCGGCGTCGGGATCGATGCACGCAGGCTAAAGACGGTCTGGATCAACGCATCCGAAAGCAAGCGATTCTCAGAGA
>DAOVGO010000129.1 GCA_030672345.1 Methanosarcinales archaeon
GCTTTGATTTTGATGGTTTTTACGATCAGAAATTCCTGATCCCTGACCTCCTCTCCAAGGAAGAACCATATACCGGCGAATGGGATGATGCACTGGCTTTCCAGTACCATTACGATGCACTCCCGGGAAGCATCATCTCACGCTTCATTGTGGGTATGCACCACTCGATTTACAAAAATACCTACTGGCGCAGCGGGGTTGTGCTGGAGGACAGGGATAGCGGGAACAAAGCACTGGTTAAGGCGGATAAGGAGGACAAAAAGATTTTTATCCGGGTTAGCGGCAGAGAGAAGATCCGGCGTACATTCCTTGGCGTCGTCCGTTCCAATTTTGATTACATCCACAAAACCATCCCTGGAATCGAACCTGAAGAGAAGGTGCCCCTGCCAGATCATCCGGAGATTGTGGTTGGTTACAGGCATCTGCTGAACTTGGAAAAGAGGGGCGTAGCGACCTACCCCCCGGAAGGGTTTGAAGGAGACGTCAACGTCAAAGAACTGCTCGACGGCGTTGAACCCGAAGAAGAGCGCAGAGAACGAATGGTTGTTAGCGGCGCTGGAATAACTGCTGGTAGAGATGTGATCATTGGCGATGTGGGAGGTCAACTTGCAGTAGGGAACGATATCGCACAGCAGGAAAACGGCATGAAGGGCGTGGAGCCCGCACATCGACCAACACCATCACCTCCACCGGGGACCGAGCATGCGAACCCGTGGACTTCAGGGTCATTCTATCTGGTGGCAACAGTCGTCATCATGACTGTGATTGCTGTCATCATCAAATATGTGTCATGGTATGCCATTCCGGTCGTGATTATCGGAGGAATAGTGATCATCGCTGTGATTGGAGCTTTTCAACTTAGGCAGGATAAAAGGTTGGGCGAGGCTAGCTTCCTGACACTCGTGAATGAGACGTTCAAGCAGCTGCGTCTACTCAAGAAATAAAGCCGTCCCAAAAGATATATCGCATGTCCGGGATTGCGGATGGGATCGCAGGCAAACAAATTATAACACCACCCACCAAAATCACCAGCATGAAACACACGCCCGGCACTGGTACTGGTACCAGCAACGACAGCGGATACGTACCCGGCAGATCGATCGCGGAGATCGCCGAAGAGTATCATATCCCGGTTGACTCGATCATCAAACTCGGGTCAAACGAAAACCCGCTCGGACCCTCACCTGCCGCCGTGCGAGCCGTGACCGACCGTGCATCCGGGATCAGCGTGTACCCTGAAAGCGACGCAAGAGACCTCTGCGATGCAATATCAGGGTACACCGGGCATCCTGCTGAAAATATCGTAGCCGGCGCAGGTATGGACGGGGTTATCGACACCCTGATGCGGATCTTGATGCCGGGAGAAGCGATCATCCCGACACCGACATTCAGCTACTACGCGATCTCAGCACATGCGCATCACGGAAAATCCCTCTTCGCTCTCCGGGACCGCAACTTCGCAATCGATCCGCAGGACATACTATCGCAGGTGACTGCTGAAACGCGGGTAGTCTTCCTCTGCTCGCCGAACAACCCGAGCGGGAACCTGATACCGGAATCTGACCTCCGGACGGTCCTTGAGGGATGTGACGAATGCGATGCGATCGTCTTCCTGGACGAGGCTTATGTCGAGTTCTCAAAAGAAAGCATGATACACCTCGCGGGGGAATACGACAACCTGGTGGTCGGGCGCACGCTCTCAAAGGCATTCGGGCTCGCTGGATTGCGGGTAGGTTATGCGGTCATGTCTGAGGAGATGAGAGATGCGTATATGGGGTATGCGACCCCGTTCTCGGTGAGCAGTCTCGCGACTGCGGCAGGCGTTGCTGCGCTTAAGGATCCGAAACACCTGAAACGAAGCATCGATCTGGTGCAAAGCGGGCGCAAGAGACTGATGGAGATCCCGTTTAAGGTCTATCCATCCGAAGCAAACTTCGTGCTCGTGGACGTATCGCCACATCGATCGGACGTGGTCTGTGATTTTCTTGCGCGAAAAGGGATTATTGTGCGGGATTGCTCATCATTCCGTGGTGCGGGAGACTTCTTTGTCAGGGTGAGCATCGGAATGCCAGAGCAGAATGAGCGGGTGGTGGAGGCGCTTGGGGAGTTTCTCGAGGTTTCTGGCGCGTAAAAGATGAAAAGATCGGTCGAGTACAACCTGACTTTCCGACTTTTATGGGCTACAACCTTAAACGAGTTTATCCGTGTACCCAAACTTCTCGACAATCTCTGCAAATCCTTTTGCCAACCTGCTCTCACATTTAACATACATGACTGAACTCGTGGTATTCGGGCAGGATGAGATGAAGCATTACCTGCGCCTCTTTGCAGAGGCGGTCAAACTCGGTCTCCGCTTCAATCTGCTGATAGAAGGACCGCCCGGCACAGCAAAGACGCTTGCCGTGAACCAGATGATTGCTTCGCTGAGAGCTGATATTGGGGACGTTCCGTATGTCCGGGTGACCGGCAGCCAGGACGCGCTCCCGAGCGACCTGATCGGCGACCTCGACATCGGAAAGTACCGTGAAGGCAAGATTGACATTCTCTCAGGACCCCTTTTTCGTGCGCATGGCAGCAGTATGCCTGGAATCGTGTATGCAGACGAGTTGAACCGGTTCAGCGAGTACACACTGATCATATTCACCGAGATCATGGCAGAGTGGCAGGTATCGTTCCCAAAGACCCCGCTCACCAAACCGCTCCGTGCAAACGTGATTGCGACCATGAACCCGTACGACATCTCTGGCATCACCGATGTGCCGCAGCACATTCTGGACCGGTTCAATGCAAGGATCGTGGTCAATTATCCGGACAGAGAGGCTGAACTCATGATCATAGCCCAGCATGCGGATTACTACTACAAACATCTTGCACCACGCCTTAAAAACCTGTTTTCTCCACTCGTAAGCACCACAAGAGCAATGCGAAAGCTTGGAGTCCATCTCGGACCGAGAATCTATCTGTCAACCCTTGATCTGCTTGCACTGGAACTGTCCTCGAACGGATCGATCGATCATGAGACCGCGATCCGGCATTTTGAGAATGCGATCCGGTCCAGGATCGGAAACCTTGACGATGATAAGCAGTCCGAATTCCTGAGCACTGCATCGATCGCGCTGCGCGGGGAACTCACCGGGTCAAAGAGATGAGAGATAGAAGATGAGAGATAGGAGATAGAATATGAGCGGTGATGGCTGCGAGCGGTTAAACCCCACGCGACTTCAGATTCGGGATCGCATTCGTGACAGCCACCCACAATCACCCCACCCACGTCTCCCGAACATCACTGCTTCTGCTTGATCTCCTCGATTCGAGCGTTCAGACTCCGGGCAAGCTCCTCTCGCACCTCACCATCGCCGCTGTAATAATCGATCCGTGCGGCGATTACCAGTTTTGAGGCAAGTGTGCGTGCGATCCTGCCGCGCAGGTGGCGGGGGGACGCGTGAATGAGGGGGTGGCGGAAGATGATGCCGTGCTTTGGCGGGGATGCTCCGCGCAGGTGGCGAAACATCGCCCGGTTCGCGCCAAGCACCTGCAGGCGGCTTGCAGGCATCCTGCATAGTTTATCGAGCCCGCCTGCGATGGAAAGCAGTCTTGCGGCAAGCAGAGCGCCTGCGAGATTCGTGAGGTTTGGCGAAACACGGGTCATCTGATCCTGAATATGTGTAACAAGCAGTTTTCTGCTCTCGGTAAGGTCTGCTAAATTCTGTGCAAGGCTGCGCATAGCATCAGGGATCTTGTCATGGCAATCTTCCACGATCTCCCTAACAAGTTCCCTTGACTCTGGGATCGATCCATGGTAAAAGGAATACCACTCAAACAGGCGCTCTGAAAGGAGGTTTGTGACCTCGTTCAGAGTGTCGAGCGCTTCGACATCCTGGATGACCTGTTTATCCCCGGATGTAAACTGCGGAAGTGAAATTTGCTCTTTTGCAAGCCTGACCGTTATTTCATGCAATAAAACTCGATATTCCTCTTCAGAACTGACAAAACCGGCATCGAACAACCATGCACGAAGATTTGTTACCGGACTCTTTAAGTCCAGTAACCTGTAAACAATCGCAGATGGGTCTGCCATTTCGATATTTCAATCCTTGATCAGGACTGGTATATGTGCTTCGCGTGTGAACATGATTGGCAGAATATTCAGCACCCCGAGCAGGTCACCTTTCTCGATCTCGCCGGTCTCCTGCCCGAGGATGTATGCGACCTTGATGCACCGGTCGCGCTCAACAGGCGCAACACCGCCCCCTGATCCGACGCGCACCACCGATGCGAGTGCGTGAGGGGTGAATGCGCATAAGAGGGCGAGTAAATCTTTCTGCAAAGTGATCTCCCTGATCTTAATCTTCTCAAACGCGCCCTTTGCAATCGTCATGTCCTCGTCTGCGATAACCATCTCCCATTTGGCGCGGGTCGCTATCGTGAATTCGTAGGGCGATGCCTCGACCCTGATCCGCTCGGGTCCATGGTCGGTTGGGGAAACTATCTGTATGGTTTGAGATGCCATGTCTTCACATAATGATTTATGATATAATAGTTTTTCCGAAAACAGTAAAGCCAAAAAAATAGAGTGCGGAGAAGTGTGATCCCACGCATCACTCCGGAGTGGTGCGCATGACACGTGACGCTTAATTCCTGGCTGATCTGTTATTCATTCCTGATACCATGCATCTCTTCATCATCTGGGTATTTGCCATGCCCGGGAGTGTCACACTACCATGGTCTCGAGATTGTTCCGGCATATACAAACTTTAAATGTCTCAGAGAGGCGAATGATCTGTGATGGAAAAGACGATGGAAAACGCGCTGAAAGAATTTGTCAGCAATGTGAAGACCAGATACGGGGACAAAATAGAGCGCATAATCCTGTTCGGCTCATACGCCAGAAAAGATCATCGGAATGAGAGTGATATAGATGTGCTGGTTATATGGAATGGGGACGAGGTTATGGGCTGGAATTCTCTTGAGAGGGAAGCCGTTGAGATGCTTTTTAAGTATGGTTTTGTCATATCGCTGAAGATCATATCGCCAAGTGAACACAGTGCCATGAAAGAACTCAATCTCCCATTTATGAAAAATGTATCAGAAGAGGGTGTTGTGGTTGGATAGGATACAGTACCATCTTGATGAGGCTGAAGAACGATTGGGCTCTGCTATGTTGCTGCTGGAGAAGGGATATTACAAGGATGCGGTCAGCAGGGCGTATTATTGCATGTACAATGCCGCAAGAGCGTTACTGCTGACCATGGACATATCTCCAAAGACGCACAAAGGATTAATCTCCAAGTTTGGACAAGAATTCATGAAAATGGAGAAGGAAGCCAGAGACTATGCCACAATCCTCTCCAAAGCCGAAGATCTGAGGGAGATGGCTGATTACGGTGTTTATAAGGAGATATCAAGGGAAGTGGCAGAGAGCACAGTCGATGATGCGGATATATTCCTTAAAAAGATTCGGGAAGTACTGAGGAGGTAGAAAATTACTGATGATGGCTGATCGGGTCATCGCAGTGGCATCTGTATAAAACTGCGAGTCCGCGTATATGCTCTTATGAACGATCGCCCAAGAAATAAAGAATGGAGAAGAGTCCCCGCGTCCACTCACTCCCGTATTCGTTCACCGTGTCGCCGAAGTAGTTGTTGTGGATGCCGCAAGCAGTCACACCACCAGATACCGCAGATTCCCTTTCCACGCAGCCATCAACGAATTAAGACGCGCCGTCCCTGCCTGATCAGTCGGCATAAACATCACCTTCGGATGGTATCGCTCGATAAATCCAAGAAACCCATAAAAATGCGACGTTAAGAACTTGAAATCGCTGATCAGCGCGATCGGGTCGTCCTGATCGATCTTCAGGTGCGGTATCACGGAACTCACATCGGTGCCGCCGCCTGCTTCGGCGCATCGCAGCGCGGCGATGCCGATCGGACATGCAGTCGCATTGAAGGTGATCAATTTCACCTTCGATTTGAAGTACTTGTGGATCGTGTCGGTCAGCACCTTTGCGGATTTGATCGATTCAGCCATGCTCGAGGAGAGATCGACCAGCACCCAGACCTGTTTCTTCTTTTCCAGTTCCCGTTCGAGCCACATATTGCTTGAATCGAAGAGAATGAGACGCTTTTTGTCGGTAAGCGACGTGCTCACTCCCCGGTATCTTGTTACGAGCCGGGGTCTCTCGATTCCAAGACCGCGCTCCAGCAGCACCGGCAGTTTCAGGCGCTGTGCCAGCTGGATGTGTTCTGATTCCCCGTAAGCAAGCGCAGACGCGCCGCCGCCAATGTTCTCACCGCCGATCTTCTGGGCAAGGGTCTCTGGCGCAAATTCGCAGAATTTCTCCTGCTTGATATACTGGGGGGTGCGCTCATGGAGCACATCCGTATTCCGCTTCATCATCCGCCATGGCGTGTTGTCGGATCGCCAGACCGAGTTTAATTCGCCTGCCAGCGCAGACACCGACTCGACAAAGCCCTTGAACCGCCGCTCTGCGAGATGCATTGAGCCGGCTGCCACGAGATCTGTGAGGCGTTTGAACCGATCAGACCCTGATAGCCTGACGATCTCGCTCATGACCTCGCTCATCACATCACCCATGTTCTCCGAATCAATAACCGGGGCAGGACGACGGAACATCTGTGCAGGGAACGTGTGCGGATGCCGCGACAGCAGGATGAGCATCGAGATGGTGTATGCATCCTCGCTCCTTGATTCCGCAAGCGACTCGAGCAATGCGATGTCCATCGGCATGTATGCACTGGTATCGATGCCGCAGTTGATCGCATAATCAGAGACGATGTTCGTTGCAAAATGCACGATATCGGCATCCAGATACTGCCCGCTGAAGATGTCGGCATCGCTCAGCTTCTCTGTCTCGGTGATTTCACGATATCCGGCGATCAGATCGTTGATATAGGTCAGATGTGCGATTTCGTGCTTTGCCAGCAGTCTGGCGAGATCCTTCTGGTCGCTTCGGGTCTTGATGTACAGATCAGCGTGTCTGGAGGCTGTAAAGACATAGATGTATGATGAGGGGTCTGTGGCGTCGGTTTCGATGTATTTTAACTTGATATCGTAGTTTGATACCAGTTTGTCGATCAGTTCGCTGAGCATCACGAGCATGTTATCACCGGGGAGTCTGTTTTTTTCTGTTGGCGGGCAGGTGGCATGAATCTAACGGATTTTCGCTGGTTTGTTATTGTACCTGGCAGAGAAATTTGTGAGTTCACGGGGAGGAACCCCCGAAAGCGTTATGATTCATCCTGTACGAATGATGGAAATGAGGAGGTGAGCGATCATGACCGCACTAACGTTAAACATCCCCCACGGGCTTGAAACCCGCATGGAACTCCTGATTGAGGAGGGATTATACTACACGAAGGATGGACTCGTTGCAGATGCTGTTCGGAGGTTGCTGGATGCCGAACTTGCAACACTTGTTCAGCCGCACAGATACTACTGGAACAGGTTTACAGCAGAGCGTGATATTGAGGTGACAGAGGACGAGTTAGACCGATTAATTCATGAAATGATATAATAAGGGTGTTTGCTTATGGAAACAAAAGTAAAGGATTTGACTATTGGAGAATTGCGATTTTTGGTATCGGATACTGTCAGGGCGGTCATGGAAGATTTAATCGAAGATGTGATGGCGCTTTCAAGCGACGAATATCTAAAGTCTATTAAAGAGGCAAGAAGCGATTACAAAGAAGGTAAAGTGAAAGAATTTGAGGAAATCTTTGATGTATAAGATAGTACTCACTCAAAGAGCAGTAAAAGACTTGGAAAACATTGATGAACGGATGCAGAATAGAATCGCTGTGAAACTCAAGGAATACGCCAAAGAACCTCATAGATATACTCGAAAATTAATAAGCCCAAAGATAGGAACGTATAGATTTAGAATAGGAGATTACAGAGTGATATTTGATATTGACCATGAAAATATAGTGATTTTAAGAATTGGACACAGAAAAAGCATTTATAAGTGATAAAACCTCACCTAACAGCGCGTATCCGGCTTCACTCCACTGCACCTGAGAAAGTGCGCTTCGTGACCTCCGAGAAACCCCGCCGCCGGTTCGGTGCGGACGCAGGCGATGGCGGGCGGCTGGCGGCAGATGCGCATGCAGGCGGCGGCTGGGAACGTGGTATCCGGTGACATGCGAGGAAGGGAAAACTCCCAAAAATTAAGCGCAATATTTATACGGCATCAACAGACATTAGTACACAATGGATGAACTTGTTGCAGATGATGTTCGGAGATTGTTGGAGAGGCTCGAACTTGCAGCACTTGTTCAGCCGCACAAATACTACTGGAACAGGTTAACAGCAGAGCGCGATATTGAGGTAACAGAGGACGGATTGGACCGATTAATTCATGAAATCCGCGCAGAGATGGTGGAGTGAAACAAACGCGATCGACCGTTCAACCGGATGGATATGTATGCGAAGTAGGTTCGAATGTACTGCGTTATATGAAATCTCAATCTAATAGGAGGAATACAAATGACGCGAAGTGCTGAAGGATGGTTAGACAATGAGGACAAACAATGTCGGGATGATAGATTAAACAGATTAAAATGGATTACAGAGGAGTATCCTAATATTGAGATATCATTGTTTCATGGGGGATTAAAATCTCATTATTTATTCGAAGAAGCGAGATATTGCTTCGTCTATGGTCAATATATTGCATCAACTATGTTAAGTCTATCATATATAGAAAACACCTTGGCGAGCGTTTTTTATGCTTCTGGAAGAAATGATTTACAAAGAGCGCGCGTAGTTGATTTACTGGAGGAAGCTAAAGATGAAGGATTAATATCTGAGTCTGAATTTACTGTATTTAGCAAGGTTAGAAAAATCAGAAATCCAATAACACATTTTCGCAAACCAGGGGATAAAAAAAATATTGAATACCGGGCAGTCAAAAACGATAGGCATCCCTACGAACTCTTGGAAGAAGATGCAAAAACTGCTTTGAAAGCAACCTTTAGAATGATGGCAAAATTTTCTATTTCTAAACATGAAGATTGAGACATCATATACCACGGTGTATGCGGTTCGCATTTGGCTCACCCAAATTGCTTCGCTTCGCTCC
>DAOVGO010000126.1 GCA_030672345.1 Methanosarcinales archaeon
TTTGGTCTGACACTTGAGCACCACGCAAAATCGACAGCCATGTTCTAACCGCTACCTTTTTCAAGGAGCATCGCCCCCTTACCAGATATGCGGTTGATCATGAAGTTCGGTGGTGCTTCGATTGCGGACGGCGAGAAGATAAAATGGGTCGCCGAGTTGATAAACCGGTACCGTGAGCATGAACTGATCGTCGTGACCTCTGCTCTTAAGGATGTCACCGATCATCTGCTTGAGCGGGCGGATGCGGCAGCAGATGCAGGCAGTATCGAATCGGTCCATGAATTGATCGAGCATCTGCGGGATCTGCATAACGATGTGGCGAGCATCGCAATCAATGACCCGGTGATCCTTGATCAGGTAGTAAACGAATTGGACGGTCGCATTCACAGACTCAATCAGGCTTTGACCGGGATATGCTATCTCGGCGAATTAACTTCCCGTTCCCGTGATTATATATCCTCCTACGGCGAACTGCTTGCAGCACCGATATTATCAGGAGCGCTGCGGTCGATTGGCATGTCGTCTGTACACCTTACGGGCGGAGAGGCTGGAATCGTGACCAACAGCAGATATGGGGATGCAAAACCGCTTGAGGATACCCGCGAGCGAATATGCCAGAGGCTGACCCCGCTGATCGGTAAATGCGTGCCGGTTGTCGCGGGATTCATCGCAGAGAACGAGCACGGGATCACCACGACGCTCGGGCGCGGCGGATCCGATTTCTCGGCATCACTGATCGGATCAGCGGTTCATGCGGACGAAATCTGGTTCTGGAAGGAGGTTTCAGGCATCATGACTGCCGATCCGAAGATTGTGCCCGATGCGCGCACCATCCCGCAGATATCGTACATCGAGGTGATGGAACTGTCGTACTTCGGTGCAAAGGTGCTGCACCCGCGTGCGATCGAACCCGCAATCAGAAACGACATCCCGGTACGGGTGCTCAATACCTCCGACCCCGACTTCACAGGCACGCTCGTGGTCAGGGATCAGCAGCAGGGTGGCGTGGTCGTGAAAGCGGTCACCGTGATCGAGGACATCGCTCTGATCAACATATCGGGCGCAGGCATGGTCGGCACCATCGGGGTCGCGGCACGGGTCTTTGGAGCACTGGCAGACGCCGGCGTGAACATCACCATGATCAGCCAGGGTTCGTCCGAAGCAAACATCTCCATCGTCGTCGAGGAGTCGAATCTGGACAGTGCGGTGGATGCCATAAGGGCAGAGTTCAGGAACGGGATGGTACGTGAACTGACAGCGGACGCTGACGTGAGTGCGATTACGGTGGTCGGTGCAGGCATGGCTGGCATCCCGGGGGTTGCCGCATCAGTCTTTACTGCGATGGGCGAGAACAACGTCAACGTGATCATGATCAGCCAGGGGTCTTCCGAGCATAACATCTCGTTTGTGGTAGGAAACAAGGACGCGAAGAGAGCCGTTCGTGCGTTGCACAGCAAGTTCGGGCTCGGGGATCGGCGCTGAAATGCACCCCGGATAGTTCGACAGCGTCTCGATCATCAGTTGACGCCCCTGGTAAACTCTCTGATTTTGATCCGGCTTTGATCCGGCATCATACAAGCTAACAGTCCCCGAGCACGGCAAACATTTATTAAGTAACAAAACTCATCCAAACTTGAGTAAACGGATATGCTATAGTGAGTTCGGATATAAAGTTGTATATCCATCGGCTCTTAACAGTTACAGAACAAAAGGAGAGCGAATTTCAGAAATGGTTCACCACAATAGACACATTGAAAGTGTTGCGGTGTCTGACCCATCAATTATCATTAATATAAAGAATATATATAAATCCGTATGGTGATATGATTGTCTATAGAAGATAAAGATTTTATAAGGATGAATTATACCGGGCGGTTTGAGGATGGCACGGTCTTTGATACCACCGATGAAGCGATCGCAAAAGAAAGCGGTATATATGGTGAAAACGCCAGATATGAGCCGTTCATCGTCATCGTTGGCGCAAAGCACGTCGTGGAAGGGTTGGATGAGGATTTCATCGGAAAAGATGCCGGGTATCACGGAACAGTTGAGGTTCCGCCTGCGAAAGGCTATGGCGAACGCAAACCAGAGTTGATAACGACACATTCTATTTCCGGGTTCAAGGATAAGCCTGTGAAAGGGATGCGGGTGAGCATCGATGGAAAAGCGGGCACGGTTGTCATGACGATTGGGCGCAAGGTGCGGGTCGATTTTAACAACCCGATGGCTGGCAAGACCATGATCTTCGATTACAGTATCGAAGATGTCATCGATGACGACCTTGAGAAGATCAGGTACTTGCTGAAATCATACTTTGCGATCGATTTTGATGTGGAGATCGACGATGATAATGTTCTGATCGAATCTCCGCAGGGTCTGCGCTTCAATGAGCGGTGGCTGATCCTGAAAGAGAGACTCGCACAAGAATTACTCCAATCACTCGATATTGAGAGCGTAAAGTTCGTTGAAACGTACTTAGAATCATGAAAGCGTGTATTATGTGCGGCGGCGAGGGCACAAGACTGCGTCCGATGACGCTTGAGCGCCCCAAGCCATTGATCCCGCTTCTGAACAAACCATCGGTCACACATCTGATCGAGCACCTGAGGGATGAGGGGTTCACAGAGATCGTGATGACACTTGGTTATCTCGGCGATATGATCGAAAGCGAGGTCAGCCGCATCAAGGATATTAATATCAGGTCTGTCTATGAAGAGACCGCACTCGGCACTGCGGGCGGAGTTAAGAACGCCAGAGCATATCTCGAAGATGGCAGTTTTATGGTTCTTGGTGGTGACCATGTCCTTGATATGCAATTAAGCGAGATATACCGATTTCACGAGCGGAACGATGCCATGGTCACCATCGGGCTGATCTGCATCGACGATACCGCTGAATACGGGATATGCGATATGGATTCAGAGAATGTGATACATCGATTCCTTGAAAAGCCAAATCCTGGAGAGGTGTTCAGCAATCTTGTGAATACCGGGATTTACGTCTGCGATCCTGAGATACTGGACTGGATTCCTGACGGGGAGATGTACGACTTTGCAAAGAACGTCTTTCCTGCCCTGCTCGATGCAGGCAAGCAGATCGACGGCTATCTGGTGCAGGGCAGGTGGACAGATATCGGCAATCACGAGATGTACCGGACTGCCTGCAAATGGAAGCTCGACCGGATGTTTGAGATGCCTGCCAGCAAGTACAGAGACGCGTCCGCGAGCGCGAGGATCAAAGATCCTGTTGCGATCGGAGATGGCGTCGATATCGGCTCATCCATGATCGTCGGACCAGTGATGATCGGCGAAGACACGGTCATCGGCGATCACGTACTGATAGGACCACATACAACGATCGGATCAGGCTGCGTGATCGAGGACGGCGTGCATATTCTAACTTCCTATATATTTGATAATGTTCACATCGAAAAGGGTTCGGCAATGTTCAGTTCTATCGTCGATAACGACGTTTACATACACCGGAACTGTACGCTTGAAACCGGGACGGTGCTCGGACAGAGAGTGGTCGTTAGGGACGATGCAATCATCTCTGGCGTCCGGATATGGCAGGGTATAACCGTACCGGAGGGTGCGCATGTGATGGCTAATATGACCGATGCAATAGCATGATGTTTTTATACTATGACTGCCGATTATAACATTGGGGTAGCGTATGAAAGCAAACCGACACATATATCATCAGGATAACTCAGCGCAGGTCGGCATAGGCACGCTGATCATATTCATATCGATGGTACTCGTGGCTGCGGTAGCGTCCGCGCTTCTCATCAAGACTTCAGGCGTACTCCAGCAGAAGGCATCCCAGACCGGTCAGGAGACGACGCGGGAGGTCGCTTCGAACCTTCGTATCGATCGGATCATCGGGGAACGGGATTATTATCTGTCGCTTAACCTGAACGATTCCGGCTCTTTCAGGAAGGACGATGGTTCGGAACTGACTGTTTTTACGTACACATCCCCGGTCGGTGGCTATGTCGAGATCGAGAATCCAAACAAAACCGCATCCTTTTCCATAACCGTCAATAGCAGCGATGCCAAGGACTTTACCAACATCTCACAGACGGTCTCGGCAGAGAGCGTGTATGAATGCTATCTCGAAAAACCAGGAACATACCTCGTAAATTCAGGCAGCAATTCCGTCAACGTAACTGTAGAGCAGGACAATTATGAGTATGGATATATATCAAAACTCCGCATCACCATGTCGCTTGGTCCGGGAAGCGAGGACATCGATCTGTCGCAGTTGATCGTGTATCTATCAGATGCAACGCATACAGCGGATGTCAATTATCATCTTGGGAAGAGTGAGGGCGTCTATTTCGCGAATAATACTGCAACCTCCAAGTATTTTTCGATCAGTTCGATACGGATCAGGGATGACACTTCCTTCGATGCGACCCAGCCGGTGCTTCGAAGCGGGGATGTGATGGAGGTGACCGTGGACGTGCGGAAGGTCTTCAAGTACGGAGGCGCATACCCGGATCCATCATACACCGGAATTGCCACCAGGACATCCCTTGATCTGCAGATCAGACCTGAGGCGGGATCGCTTGTGATACTCGAGATCACAACTCCGGGGTCGTACTTCAAGTCCAAGTACATACAGCTCCTGATATGAGATGTGATGAAAGCCATGGCAGAGACGGTAGGGTTTATTATGATAAAGGGATGGATACACTGGATATATGGTTCAGTGACCCGCCAGAAGAGGGATTTTCAAGAGAAATAAGTGATGGAATCATTATAAATATAATTCTGAATCAAGAGTGGTTGGAATCGAGATACTGTTTCTATCAAGACAGAAAGCAGTAGTTAATTCGATGCCTGCTGAGATAGGGGTGGAATTCAAGAAAATTGTCAATGAATTCGCGAATACTGTCAAAATCATCGCTTAAAATATTCATCTTTGAATGATGAAAGCCTACATCCTTGATCTCGATGGCGTGATCCATCGCGGCAGCAATCCAATCGATGGCGCGGTTGATGCGGTCAACCGGCTGCGAGACCGCGCAAAAGTGCTCTTCCTGACGAACAACTCGACCCGGAGCAGGGCGGCTGTTGCGGCGAGACTGAGCGCAACAGGCATCAGGTGCGAGGAAGGCGATGTGATCACTGCCGGGTATGCCGCTGCCGTCTACATCCGGAAACGATACGGTGCTGGCACGGTCTACCCGATCGGTGAAACGGGTTTGATCGAGGAACTGGAATTACAGGGACACGCAATCAGCGAGGACGCTCGTTTCGTTGTTGTCGGGCTTGATCGCGACTTCAGTTACGAGAAATTGAGAATCGGTCTCCGGAACATCGTGAATGGCGCAAAATTCATCGCAACGAACACGGATCCGGTTCTTCCGACAGAAGACGGCTTCGTGCCGGGTGCGGGCGCAATTGTCAGTGCGCTTGAGACCGCCTCCGGGCAGTCGCCGGTTGTCACAGGAAAGCCAGAACCACAGATCATGGAGATCGTACTCGATCATCTGGGGCTTGATGCGGAGGAGTGCGTGATTGTCGGTGACCGACTCGATACCGATATCCTTGCCGGCATCAGGTGCGGCATGAAAACGGTGCTCGTGCTTACAGGGGTCGAGACCCGGGAGAGTCTTGAGCGGTCTGATATCAAGCCGGACTGCGTGGTCGGGAGCATAACGGAGCTTTTGGTAACGCCCGAAAGCGATGACCCGATTCGTAGGGGCTGTTACATTACGCGGTGTTGACACCCCCGCTCACAGGGTGTTGGGACAAAAACTATTCAGCTCCCTTTCCAAGGCTAATGGGGCGCCACGCATTTCATGATCTCAAGATATCAGGGCTCTCCGATATCATGCGCGGGCAAGCTTCGGGCCGCGTCTCAGTCTCGCATCCGCCGGATCAAGCCGTTTTCTTGAGTGACTGCGCCAAATCGGCGCTTCAACCTAAAATTGACCGTTTTCGAATGCGAAGCATCGCCGAAGGCATAGCGAGCGCCCGTGATATTCTTCTAACCACCCCTGCGGATCTTCCCGAGAGCGAAAAAAGCATATCACACCATCCCGCAGCTCCTTTGCTTTTGAAAGTCACAAATACTTGCAGGGTAGAAAGGTAGGGGGCGCCCATGATCTGCCGAAGAATCGAAAATATCACTTTACGCCGATTTTATCTGTGAAATATCCCTTCAAAAACTCCATATCAAATATATCGGCGATCTCTTTGCCTTCAGCCACGCCATATCCCGCGCGGATATGCTCACGCATCTGTTTTCCAAGCGCGCACGAGTGGAGTTCCGATTCAAGCAGATGCTTTGCCGATGTATATCTTCGATGGATATCGACCATGTACTGCCCGTTCTCGATATACACATTGGAAAACGTATCGTTATTCGTGAACTTACTTTTGAATCGCTCTGCATGTGCTCGCATGTATGCCGGTGGTCCGACATGCTTTCTTAACGCTGGAAGCCTTCCTGATTCGAGTTCAATCAATAACATGACGGTATCTGTGGTCTTGCTTGCGGACCGGATTCCTATGGCGCTTCCGAGCACTGTGAAATCATTTTCATCAAGCAAACCGATCGCTGACTGCCTCAGTTTGTACAACTGCGGATAAGCGATGTCCTCGACCATATCAGGAATCTCGAACGATATTGCGAGCAGATCTGTGCCTCTTGCATCCGTCGCTGCGATGATCTCTGATTTGCGCACAGGCATCAAGGGTTTTGCAAAGAAGTATTCGATGGACGGCTCTGCTAAAAATCCGCGTGCGACGTCCACGAATGTGTAGAACTGATCGAGCGATAGCGCAGCTGCGACATTGCGGTTCGGGTCGGTCGGATCGATCACGGAGAGTGGCTCCCACACCCCGCCTGATGGGCTATGCTGGGCACCCTGCCTGGCACGCTGGGACGTGGTGACCCCTGGCTCGATCAGCAGACCGTCTCTCCAGTTGCAGGCAGCCTCAAGCACCGCAAGGAACAAGCCGTAATGAATGATCAGCAGTTCGCAGAGAAACCCGGAAAACCCGCGTACCCGGAGTTCGGAGCCATAAACATGAGCGCATTTCATGAATTGTTTGAGCAGCAGCACCTCGTCCTCCAATCCACTAATTCGTGGTAGGACGTACTGATTGTGGAAGGGAGTCCGATCCACTGCCGATCGCATCTCTTCCGGGCTTGCTATCTGATAACACGGCACCAGATCGACCCGGTAATCAGCGAATCGAGCATGGATGTATGGATGCTCGGCATATCGCGTTTCATAACTATCTGCACGATCTGCCACCAGTTTTGCAACGCGTAGCCCCTCGGTCTCGAGTTCCTCCCTTGTCAGGTCGGCAGAAAGCATTATAAACAGATCAAGATCGTGTGCCCCGGAAATCCATGTTTTCCGCGCCCCAGACCCCACAACCTCACACCTAACGCCCTCTTCCCTGATATAACCGCAAACCCTGCGGCTGAGTTCTGCAAGTTCGTCGCGTTCCCCCTGAGTCGGTCTGACCGCTGTAAGAACGTTGTCAAGGATTGTCAGGATATCGTCTTGCATGTATTTCGTGCCCTTTCCCGTGTTCTGGTTGTTCAGGTATTACTCATATGTGCGATCATGATTCTTTAACCTGTCAGGTCGTCCTGTTTATATATCAGACATTACCTGTGGATTGGCAGGACATCCTTATAACATATAAGTTACTAACAAATAAGTTAGTGATTTTATGCGGTTCACATGTTGGCGAGCAGATCCTCCGAAAGATCAGGACACTGTTTGAGAGCTGGGAGCGGACAACCCTCTCGCATCTCCGGTTCAATCAGGAGCACGATGAATCGTACAGTCCTGTCTTCCAGTGCCACACGCCGAAAGAGATAGCAACAATCGTAAAAGATAAGGTCTCCAATGTCGGCAGATTTTTAGCGTATCTGGAAGATAAGGGTTGCATTTCAAGGAAAGAGGTAACTACTCAGGTACCTAAACCACTATCGTGGGACTTCACTATGCAGGAACTACCTGGGACATGGGGCATACTGCAACCAAACACGGAATATAACCGCAGAGTACGCAGAGGGGCGCGGAGGGGGGATAAATGGTTAACTACTCTGCGTTCCTCTGCGCCCTCCGCGGTTATTTTTCTTGCCAGAAAGTACAGGATCGCAATCGGGAGACCAATCAACATACCTGAGTAGTTACGGAAAGAGAAGGGTTATTATGTGCTCGAAGATCCAGTCTTTGGGAAGTGGCTTGGGATGAGATGAATGATTGGGTATGTGGGGGTCAGAACGGTCTACCAATGGATTTGATGTTGGATTGGTAAGACCCGCATCATACAACGTTTGAGCTCATGCCGCCCGGGCAAGCACAACCACAAACGTGCTCCCTTTCCCGACCTCGCTCTCTGCCCTGATGCTCCCGCCATGCCCCTCGATGATTCCCTTGCAGATCGCTAGGCCCAGCCCGCTGCCGCCGACCTCGCGTGTCAATCCGCTATCGACCTGATGGAATTTGTCAAATATCCGGTCCAGTTCATCAGGCGGGATCCCGATTCCTGTGTCGCTGACCCTGATCTCGGGATGCCGATCCACCACCCGCGCCCGAATTCGGATATCACCCTCCTTCGTAAACTTCAGGGCATTGCCGATTAAGTTCACAAAGACCTGCACCAGCCGGTCACGGTCGCCGGCGATCTGCGGCGATGTTCCTTGCAAATCCATGATAATTGAGATTCCTTTCTTATCTGCGATTTTTCTCATGCTTCCAGCCGATTCTCTGATGACATCATACAGATCCACCGGCTCAAGAGTGAGTTTCAGGTTGCCTGTCTCGATTCTGGATATATCAAGAAGATCGCTTACGAGCCGCTCCTGCCGCTTGGTATTGCGATCAATGATCTGTAACATCTCCTCCTTCGTGCGAGCGTCCTCTTCCGAATCGGAGAGCGATTTTAAGACATCCGTTGAAATTTTTATGGACGTAACCGGCGTTTTGAGTTCGTGGGAGACCATCGAGACGAACTCGGACTTCATCCTGTCGAGTTCCAACAATTTGGCGTTTGCCGACTCAAGCTCCGTATTCGACCTTCTCAGGTCCCCTGTCTTCCTCTGGACCTCGCGTTCCAGTTCCCTGTTCCATCCGGAGAATATCAGTATGATGCTGCCGCTTCCGGCAAGGATGATCGCGACAACGATCGCGATAAAGAGTATCTGCTTCCGGTAGACTGAATGTATCAGTGCCTCTGCCTCTCGCGAGGATACGCTTGTGGCGACAGACCAGACACGGTTACGCCAGACAACTGGTGTGTATGCCACCACCTGGCGCTTCCCTGTGAGTTTATCGAAATAATAGCCAGTTCCCTCTTTTTCTTGCATCTGATCCCGTAAAATATCTGCATAAGACGAATCGTTTGTAAAGAAACTCCCGATGTACTGTTC
Organism: Methanosarcinales archaeon; assembly: GCA_030672345.1. Taxonomy (GTDB): domain Archaea; phylum Halobacteriota; class Methanosarcinia; order Methanosarcinales; family Methanogasteraceae; genus Methanogaster_D. Next base: position 9,412 of record DAOVGO010000126.1, read on the forward strand.
GCCGATCATCTCCTCGTGCACCCCATCGTACAGCGAACGTCCGGAGCCATCGATCATGTACATATACCCGTGCCCCTCAGGAATCGCATCGACAAGGAATTGATCTGAGAGTGTGGACATTCTGATAATCGCGAGTATCACACCTTTGAATTCATCGCCAGAATACACAGGCACCCATACGGCTGAACCAAACCCACCTCCGAAGAGAGGTACCGGGTCTGTGATATATGTCTCTCTGCGATCCCTTGCACGATCGAATGCCTGACTTCTGTTTATCGCATACAGATCGAGTCCGATCGGTGCATCCTCTGCCGGGTAGCCTGATACCACCACGCCTGTGATGTTTATAAATTCAATGGAATAAAAACCGCTGGATCTGTAATAAATCGGTATAAAACGCCATGTCGTATCCTCTGGTGACTCATCTGATGCATCCGATGCCAGCACCTCGATTAAAACAGTCTTCTCCTCGAGGAAAGCCTCGATTCCGGTGGCAGATTGTCTGGTAAGCAACAACTGCTGCTCATTGAACTGCTGCTGCACGATCTTCTGCACCTCACGGTTGGCGCCATACCCCAGAAACACTACCACAACGATGAGCAGCACGGTGATGGCAACGATGGTACGTTTCTTGTGGGGCATAATCGACAGACCTTGGAAATAATCTGCATCGATCTTTGATAAAATCTATGACTGAACCATCAAAAATCTCGGGAGCCGCCATGTTCGAAGTTCGGCGGATAGTGTCCTAACGTTCGTGATCCGCCTCAAACATCAAAAGCAGGAATCTCCACGTCCATCGCTGTTTTAGTAATCCCTTCTAATCCCTTCTGCCATGTGACAACTTTCCTCTTAAGGTCTTTAATTCCCTCAGGAGTTTTGATCATCAGTGCCAAAATGACATTTGATAGAAGTATATAAACACTTTGAAATCATACTCCTAAATTAATATGTATAACACAAAACAACATATATGCATAACCGTAACTATTGTATCTGCATTAATTTCGTGCTGCTGCGCCCCTGTAAGTGCATGGTCGAATGGCGGATACAGCGATGATCCGGGGAATGTCAGTTATGGCACACACGACTGGATCGCAGAGCACGCGCTTGACTTTCTGCCAGCAGATGAGCAGCAGTATATCGACAATAACCTCAACTGGTATCTATATGGCACGGAACTGCCTGACAACCCATATCCGGAGGATGGCATAGGCGACACAGCCAGACACCACGTTTATTTCTACGAAAACGGCAGTCTGATGGACGATGCGTCAGCGGTAAGGGCGCAGGACATCTACAATGACACACTGGCTTTTTTAGAGGCAGGTGATCGCATGAATGCGTCGAAGCACGCTGGCATTATGACACACTACATCGCCGATGTGGCGGTCTTCGGGCACGTGATGGGCGTAAAAACCGACTGGGGTGCGGAGGTGCATCACAGCGATTATGAGCGCTATGTGCAGCGCAGAACAACTGAATACACATCAGCGGTGTTTGATTCGTATATCGTGTTTGACGGGTCACTGGAAATGGTGACCGCGTACGATGCGACCCTCGGGATAGCGAATGACACAACGTTCGACGCCGATTTGGAGGGGTGCGGGTGCGTCTGGATGGACTCACACTACAACTGGAGCGATCCCGGATTTCGGGACGAGTGCGGCGAATCACTCAACCTCGCGATCAACGCTGTTGCTGACGTCCTGCATGCGCTCTACAACGAGGCATGCTATGATCAGCGCGGCGATCTCAACCGGGACGGTCGGGTCACAACGATAGATGCTGCGATCGCGCTCCTGCTGGCTGCAAGCGGAGAGCACAACGACGATGCAGACATGAACAGGGATGACAGCGTAACATCGCTGGATGCGCTCATGATCCTGCAGGATGCGGATGCGGGGCACGCAGGGATCGGTTAAGTGGAAAGGTTCGGACCATCGGTTACCCTGATCCGGGAAATCCGGAACCGGACTGGAATTTAACCACAACGTTTCGTCAGTGTTTCGTCAGGTATGGCGGTGAGCTTGGGCTGCCTGCCCTCTTTTCAGTCTGGAACTGCTAACATTTGTAAAATCTTACAGTAAGTTATAATTCATTTCGATAAACCGAAAAGTTTAAGTAGCACGGTGCACACATAACAAGTTGTATCTGTCGATACATCGACAGATGAGAACAACAAAAGGAGATAAACCAATATGAGAACAGCAACAGTAAGTACGACACTGGTTCTCCTGCTGATATGCGCAGCAGGCATTCCAGCAACAACTGCAGCTATGGTATCTGAAAGAAGCATTGCAGTCGCAATGCCGGTGCCAGAAGTTGCGATGGAAGACTCATCAGACATGGACTTTTCGAAACTCCAGATCAGCCCACGACACTCCCACACGGAGTTGATGCCTGGTGAGAGCGACAAGGTCACTGTAACGGTGACAAACAAGGACAACAAGGCGATATCGGTAGCCCCTATGGTCAAAGGTCAGCCCTACAGCGAATACATCTTTGACGAGACCTGGGTCACTGTAACACCCGAAGCAGCAGAACTCGAACCCGATGCCAAGGAGGAGTTCACGATCGAGATAACCCTCCCGGATGACGCCGAACGCGGGCATTACGGGGTGCAGATCGCATTCACAGACGATGTGATGCCAACTCCATATCCGACGCCGTATCCGCAATACATCAATGTGTTCAACTTTCATGTCAGTGTGTGGAAGCCGCCTGTGATACAGATTCAAAATTCCTATATCCATGATCGCGTTGAATCTGGCAAGGAATACGATTACCAGATCAATCTGAAGAACGTCGGCGAAGAAGACATTGAGATTGATCCGAAGATCGGAGGCGGAAGAATGTACCGGCATGATATGATGTTGCCAGCATTCGAGGATGATGCGATCACCATCACCGCACCATCTGCAGTGCCGGCAGGTGGAACCGCCACTATCAATATGCATCTCGCGGTGCCAGCGGGTGCGAAGGGCAGGTACAATGGCGAGATCGACCTGGGTATCGATGATCCTTCCATTGATGAGTGGATGGGTGGTGTCCATCTGAGTTTTGAGGTATGGACACAGCCAAGAGAGCCTTTTGTCAAGACATTCACAGCAGAAACCGATTTACCCATAACCATCGAAATCCGGTCAGATCAGGGCTGGTATGGCGAATGTGGAAGCGGAAATGCTGATGAAGAGGAGCCATACTTTGATGTGACCCTCGAAGGATCAAACGGAGATGTGACACCGACTCTTTCGAAGGTCGCCTATCATGGCGCAGTCGATCTCGGCGGCGGTAAATGCACTCCACCATGGGAGGTAGACAGCAGTGGGACATATCACGAAAGCCATACCAGTTACATCGAGCGATACACGGTAGATGGTGCAGCTGGAGACTGGGAACTTGGTATACTCCCGCACTATGCCGAGCGGTTCGAGTACACGATAACGATTGGAGATCCTGATTAAGGCGCAGCCATCGCGCCTTATTTTTATTTTTCCTTTTTGGCGATGATATGAAGAACGCAACGATACTGGCTGTGATAGCAATCTCGACTGCACTGGTTATCGGCGCAGGCTGCATCACAGACACGGAAAAGAAAGTCCAATCATACAGGATTATATGGGCGGGCACGCAACCTGCTGGTCATGAGATGATCGAGACCGAACTCTCACGCCAGATCGCCCCGCATCCGGGCATGGTGTATGACAATGTGACCGTCTCAGTCTCAGAAAACGGTGTGATGCACCTCCGTGTATCTGCTACATCGTCTGCGTGCAGATACCCTGATCTGTATGATTTCACATACCAGAACCGTGAACTCGTCCGGACTGGCTATCTTCTCGAAGCGATTCCTGAATCCGTAAGACAGGATGCCATTGCAATCGCAATGCAAAACCAGGAGATTGCTGGTGCTTTATCAGGTGATGCAGGTATCCCGACGGTGAAGCGAATTCTTCCTGAAACATCGAGCGAGTTCTATGCGCCAAAGACGCTGCTCAGTGTGACATGGATCGATGCAACGGTGTCAGCGCTGGTTGATATGGATGCTCGCAGGGTGGTCAAGACGTGGAGCGGTGAATAAAATGAATGTTTCTACATTTATGGATTTCATAAAAGCCAGATGGCAGATGATTGCGGTATTGATAGCCGTAATCTGCATAATAATTCTCGTGCTGCTATTTGTGGCTGGACTTCTTCTCCTGCCCGCCAAAATGACGTTCTCGGGCGGAGCGATAACCTATTATGCCAATAATTCGACGGGATGAGATGATCTGGAGAATAATTGGCTCAATGGAGGATTTATGAGAGCAACAAAGCTGATAGTGACTGTTATAGGGATTCTGGTTATCTCTGGTTTTGCTGTGAGTAATGTTTATGGAGAAACCACGATCACAGTGGACGATAGCGGTGGAGCGAATTACACATCGATACGGGAAGCGGTATACAATGCAAACGATGGCGATACGATCCTTGTGTACAGCGGAACGTATACGGAAAACGTGAATGTGGCGAAACCGTTGACTATCAAGTCTGAATCCGGAAATCCGGATGATACCATCGTCCAGGCTGCCGATCCAAAC